>JANMIH010000130.1:0-4319 GCA_031375685.1 Polaromonas sp.
TTGGCCGATTCGGCGCGCTACCAGGGCGTAGCGGCTGGTTTTGAGCAAGGTATCGACATTCGCAAAATCTACGGGCTGCGGCGCGTCATGGGCGACTACCTTTACGCCGGGCATGATGAATTGGTAGCGCTCAAACTGGCCATTGAAGTTGTTGGGGACTTTGACCGTCTGGCCTTGTAGCAGCGCAACCGTTGACGGCTTGTAGCGGCCCAGATCGCCGTTGAGGGGTGCGGTTGTCCAGGCCAGTAACAACAGCACTGCAAAACCAGATGCGGCGACCACCCCTCGTGTCCATTGTTTTTTGAACATGCCAGCAACGTTTGCGAGCACGATCATGACCAGCAGCAGCCAGAAAATCGGTGAGTAAATGCTTGCATCCTGCATGGCACGCACGGCACCCATGGCGATCAGGCCCATGCCCAGCGCGCCCAGTGTGCAAAATACCAGCGTGATGACAAACCACCCACGCGCCATGCGTTGCCAGTACAGCGCCACCAGCACGGCGACTGCAGGCATGGCCGGTATCAAGTAACGCGCCGACCGCTGGTTGGGCAGCATGAAGACCAGCGCCAAAGCCAGCAGCCACAGCCACATGACTTTTTCAGCGTCGCTGATGGGGCCTTGCCCAGCGTTCTTGTTTCGATAGCTTCGCCATGCCGTCCAGGCAGCGCCAACAGCGACCGGCAAAAACAAACCGGCATTGACAAAGTAGCCCATCAAAATCACCAGCACGCCGCCATTGCCGCTCAAAGCCACTTTAAAGTAGCCGGGCGACGACTTGAACTTGCCTGCGTTTTCACCCACGACAAATTCACGCCACACCTCGCCGGGCAGCGGGTCAAGCGCAAACCACAGGCCAAACACGGCCAATGCCAAGGCGCAGATGCCTGCGACTTTGAAGCCGTCGCCAACCACGCCCGGCCTGAAGATTTGCCATGGTGCTTTGCGCGCGCCAATCGCCTGGTAGCAAAGCGCCAACCCGAGGCCAACAGGCGCGACCATCGCAAATGATTTGTACAGGCAGCCAATGCCGATGGCGATGCCCGCAATGAGTGGAAACTTCCAGACAGACGCCAGCAACTTGGCGGGTGACCAGGCAATGGCAAAAAACACACCGAACAGCCAAAAGGTTTCAGGTGCACTGGTCAGGTAAGGGCGGCCATAGCGGTAGGTGCTGAAAAATGAGAGGAAGGCAATGGCAGAAATGGCACCCGCAACGATGGATGAGTCGTTGTTTTGCCCTGGCGTGTTGGCAACTATCTTGCGCGCCAGCAAACCAACCATCAAAGCCGTTGCCCACAAATACAGCACACTCGGCAATCGCAGATGGAACAGTGACCAGTGGTCGCCCCAACCGCCCGCCACCATGGCCTGCCAGAACAGCAACGGTGGCTTGGTGTTGCGCATGAAGTCATACGTGCTGACCAGCGGCAGCCAGTGGCCGCTCTCAGCCGTCAGGCGGGCAATGTGTGCATAAACCAGCTCATCGCCATTGCGGGGAATGTGGTCACCACCGAGCTGGTACAAATAGCCCAGCGCGATACCCACCGCCAGCAACACCCAAGCCAGACAGCGGTGGCGCGACATCACGGCGCGCCCTTGCCACCGCTGCGGCGAAAGGTCAGTCTGTCATTTGCCACAAAGTTAAAGATGCTGGACACAGCAATGGCCACCAGATTGGCGATGATGTAGTGCAAATAAAGCGACAGTGATTTCGTCATGACCGATTGAATGGCAATTGACACGCCTGCTGCCGCAACATACTTGAAAAACAGCACCAGCACGGGCGGGCTGGCCTCGACCTGGCGGTCGCGCCACGTCAGGCGGCGGTTGAAGTAAAAATTGCTGATGGTGGCCAGTGTGATGGCAATGGCAATCGAATAATTCAGTCGTGAATGAAAGTCAGCGATGTGCAACAGCAAAAACTCCTGACAAGCGTAGAGCACCGCGATGTTGATGACCGTACCGCTGGCACCGACCGCACCAAACTTGATAAAACGCCAGCGCGCCATGGGCTGCAAGCGGGCAGGCAGGCGGCTGATCAAACCTTCATAAATGCGCCGAAAATTACTCATCAAGGCGCTTCCAGAAATTCTCGCGCTTTGGCAAGAACGCTGTCAGGTGCAATGACCTTCAGGCACTGGTTGTCGCCATCGCAAAAACTGTCACGATGGTTGTACGCCGTCAGGCAGGGCGAACACGGCCACTGGCTGTAAAACGAATGGCATTGCGCTGTGAGCGGCGCATACAGCGCAGGGGTTTCAGGCCCAAACAGCATGATGGTCCAGATCGGCGTGAGCGCGGCAAACTGCCCTGGTCCACCGTCATTCGTCACCAGCAATCTGGCCACATGAAACAGCGCCAGCAGTTCGGCAATTGACCGGGTGTAGCCCGTCAGGTCAATCACCGGGCTGGTCTGGTTTGAACTTTTTACATTAGCCACCAGCTGCTGCGCCAGCGCCTGGTCGTCTTTCAGGCCAATCACAGCCACCGCGCAACCGTCCTGCACCAGACCATTGCACAGCGCTGTGTAGGACTCAAGCGGCCAGGCACGGATCGGCAAAATGCCGCCGCCAGGGTAGACCAACACCAGCGGTTTGCCTGCAATGGTTGGGTGGTCGTTGGCCAGGCGTGTTTTGATTTCGAATACTTGCGCATCCTCAAGTCGCACATGCGGCGGCGCTTGCGTCGGCAACATCACCTGCAATTTCGATTTAGGCACTGCCGTTGAATCAATCGCCCGCGCCAGCGTTAAAAACTGCGCACTGATGTGCTGGTATGGGTTGTACGGAACGCGTCTGTTGATGTGCGAGCCGCGGTACAGACCTTCTTGCGTGTGCCGATGAAACCCCACTCTGATGCTGGCGCCACTGGCATAAGACAGCAAGCTGCTGATGCGCGAGAACAGCTCACAATCAATCGCTGTATCGACATTGGCGCGGCGCAGTTGCATGACCGAGCGCCACAGACTGGACAGCAGACCCATCAACGATTTGTCGTCCACGGTGTGGACGTTCTCAGGCTTGATGACGCGCATCAGGTCCAGAATCTCGCGGTTTTTACCAAACAGCAGGGCATGCAGTTCTGCATTCGGGTAGCGCGTTTTAAGCCGCGCAAACATGTCGTGCGCCAGCACCTGGCTGCCCATTTCAGACAGCAAAATAATCACGATGGCGCGGGGTGGGGCATCACTTACGGTTTTGAAAGGCCGGGTCACGGCGTCCAGCAAAGACACCGCAGCGCAGAGCGGCATACCCGCCCAGCGGTCTATCCAGCGTTGCACTTGGATGTTCATTCGCTAAACACCGCGCGCTCTGTCGGCATGGAACTGGCGTACAAATTCAGTAAAGCGCCCGGTGTCCAAAGCATCCCGCACTTCCTGCATCAGGTTCAGGTAATAGTGCAGGTTATGAATGCTGGCCAGCATGGGGCCCAGCATTTCACCGCAACGGTCGAGGTGATGCATATAAGCTCGTGAGAAGTTTTTGCAGGTGTAGCAAGTACAGGTGCTGTCAACCGGCGCGTCTTCAGTTTTGTAGCGCGCATTGCGAATTTTCAAGTCGCCAAAGCGGGTGAACATGTGGCCGTTACGGGCATTGCGGGTCGGCATCACGCAGTCAAACATGTCCACGCCCGCGCCTACCCCCTCGACCAAATCTTCTGGTGTGCCCACACCCATCAGGTAGCGCGGCTTGTTGGCTGGCAAGCGGTGCGGTGTGTGCGCCATGATGCGCTGCATTTCTTCTTTGGGCTCGCCCACGCTGACACCACCAATGGCGTAGCCTGGGAGGTTGAGCTCAGTCAGCGCATCTACAGACTCCTGCCGCAAGTTATCAAACATGCCGCCCTGCACGATGCCAAACAGTGCGTTGGGGTTACCCAGCTTTTCAAACTCGGCCATGCAACGACTGGCCCAGCGTTTGCTCAGTTCCATCGACGTGCGCGCTTCAGCTTCAGTGGTGATGTGGCCTGCGGTGTCGTACGGTGTGCACTCGTCAAACTGCATCACGATGTCGCTGTTCAGCACGGTCTGGATCTGCATGGAAATTTCAGGCGTCAAAAACAGCTTGTCGCCATTGACGGGCGATGAAAAAGCCACGCCTTCTTCAGTGATTTTTCTACCCTTGCCGTCAGTACCACCGAGTGACCAGACCTGAAAGCCGCCGCTGTCGGTCAGTATGGGCTTGTGCCACGCTTCAAACTTGTGCAGCCCGCCAAATTGTTTGAGCACGTCCAGCCCGGGCCGCATCCACAAATGAAAGGTGTTGCCCAAAATAATTTGCGCGCCCATGTCATGCAGCGACTGTGGCATCACCCCC
>JANMIH010000134.1:0-2805 GCA_031375685.1 Polaromonas sp.
AAGCCAGTCCCAACAACGCAGGCGGCAGATGCCGCTTCCAGCTGCGTCCTGCGGCAGCGCGAACCAAAGCCACGTTGCTGAAAGTCAGTGGCACGCGTTTGCGTCTGCTGAGCAGCCACGCATAGGCTAGCGGCAGCAGCGGCAGAACAAGCAATAGCCAGAGATGAAGGGGTGAGTGAAAAAACATCGGCATGCAGCAAGAGATGTTGCGCATGTTGCCCGGCGAACACGGTTTTAGCAACCCATATCCGACAAATAGGGGCAATAACTCGCTTCTTGCTGGTGCTTAAAGAAGGTCTAAAAAACCCGTCATTTTGGTCCTTGACTCAATAAATACGGGCGCAAGCAGCTACTGAATAAGTAGCAAGCTGCGCCGCCAGGTCTTCTCTACTGCGCAACCAAACCCGATGCCTTGACCAGATCAGCGTGCTCTTTGATGTCTTGATTCATGAGGCGATTCAGCTCGCCGGGCGTGCCGGTGGCCCTTCAATACCCGACTCGAACAATTTGACTTTCAAGTCTGCGTCCATGGCTGCCAGCACGGCTTTGTTCAGCTGGTCAATGATGCGCTGCGGCGTTTTGGCGGGAGCCGGCGGGCCTGTCCAGGCAGACAGGTTGACGTCTGTCATGCCGCTCTCGGCCATGCTGGTTACGTTTGGCAGTACCGGTGTGCGATGCGAAAAAAATTTGAGTCTGCCCCCAATTGTTGAATCATTTTCGCCAAAAATGCCGTCCACTCTTTTCAATGTCAAGACGCATGGCAAACTATGCACTTCAACACCAATCCTCATTCCCAGTGCCCCTTAAGCCACAGCCATTTGACCGTTCCAAGCACGTTTACAAAAACGATGCGTTCGTAGAACTCGTCAAGGATGCCGTTTGATTTTTCAACGGTACGCCTGTTCGAGAGTTGCCACCTACTGAATCTTTTCTTGGGACTGGTGTTTATGCCCTGTACTACATAGGACGGGCAGGAATATATGAGCGCTATGGTGAATTGAATCGCTTGGCCTACGGCCACCCCATCTACGTGGGCAAAGCAGTACCCAAAGGATGGCGGCAAGCCCGGGTCGCTGACGACCCAGCTTCACAGTCTAGGGAGCTATTCTCCAGGCTTCGAGAACACAGCCGGAGTATTGCTGTGGGCGCAAACCTTAACATTGACGACTTCATGTGCCGCTTCATGATTTTCCAAGATGCCGGGTCGGACATGATTGGGACAATTGAAGCGGCACTTATAAAGCTGCATCGACCATTGTGGAACACTTCGCTTGACGGATTTGGCAACCATGATCCGGGAAGCGGTCGCTACAACCAAGCGAAGTCCGATTGGGACGTAGTGCATGCCGGCCGCTCATGGGCAGTCAAATGCCAAGGTGTTGCCAAAGACGTTAAGACAGTAAAGGCAAGCATTGCCCGACACTTGAAGTCGCTGGATTGAAGGCCGCAAAATGAATTCCCTAGAGATATTTTCTGGTGCCGGTGGTTTGGCCAAAGGTTTGGAAGAAGCAGGATTCAAGCACGCTGCGTTTGTTGAATTCAATTCCCACGCCTGTTCGTCACTGAGAGAGAACTTCGACCCCGAAAAGGTCTACTGTGGCGACATCCGTGATTACGATCTTGGCTCCCTGGACTCTATTGATGTCGTCGCTGGCGGACCACCATGCCAACCTTTTTCGGTAGGCGGAAAAGGCAAGGCACACGATGACTCAAGGGACATGTTCCCATATGCAATCAGAGCAATCGAGAAACTGGGTCCCAAGGCATTTGTGTTTGAAAACGTCAAGGGACTGTTGCGGGCATCCTTCTCTGAATATTTTGAGTACATCTTGCTGAGGCTTACGTACCCAAGCTTCGCAAATGTGTCAGGCGACGACTGGCAAGACCATCTCAAGTTGCTCCAACAAATCGATGCCATGGATTACGCGGGCACCAAGTACAACGTGCAGTACAGGTTGCTCAATGCGGCGGACTTTGGTGTACCGCAAACCCGTGAGAGGGTGGTCATAGTGGGCATTCGCTCAGACATTGACGCTGGATGGACATTCCCCGCGCCAACCCATTCAGAGGATCGGCTTTTGTGGGATCAATACGTGACCAATGATTATTGGAAGCGACACGACATCCTCCCCCACCATGAATCGGAAAGGGAAGACGAGCAAACGGACCGTGTGAGAAGGCTTCAGGCGAGATACGGGATGTTCGAGCCGGAGACATTGCCATGGCAGACGGTGCGCGATGCCTTGAAAGAGGTTCCGGAGCCGGGGTCGGATCACGGAATCGAAGATCACATCTATAAGGGTGGTGCGAGAAGTTATCCAGGTCATACGGGGAGCTACATTGACTGGCCAGCCAAGACCGTTAAAGCGGGTGGTCACGGCGTCCCCGGCGGCGAGAACATGATTCGCTATGCGGATGGAAGCATTCGCTACTTCACCGTACACGAGGCGAAGTTGATACAGACCTTTCCACGAGACTTCAAGATTAATGGTGCATGGGGTGAGGCAATGCGACAGATTGGCAATGCGGTTCCTGTGAAACTTGCATCAGTGTTGGGGCACCATCTTGGTCAGTCTCTCGGGATGCAAAAAGGTTTCCGAAAGAGGAACCTTTCAATTGGTTGATGTGACGGTAGCGAACAATCGGGGTCAGCGAACAATCGGGCGAACAATCGGCACGAACAATCGGGGTCAGACTCAATGCTGTTCACTTAAGTAAATTTGCTATATCCTTGGGAATCATCATTTCCTTCAAAGGAGCGGCTCATGGCAGGCAAAGCAGCAACCTTGCAGTCCGGCGTTCGTC
>JANMIH010000136.1:0-2346 GCA_031375685.1 Polaromonas sp.
TCCTCTAAAAACACATATATCAAAAGCGATGGGGCCCCGGTAGCACAACAAATCTTTAGACGTACCGCTGTAGCGCGCGAAACTGACCGATCACTAACCTGTGTAAATATGAAACAGCGTCAAAAAATAAATTTGACAAACGCTCAAAATTTATACCCCTATATTATGCGCCAGTTAGACGGGGGGAGTTCAATTATCGTAACTACTTAGAAAACAGCGCAACAAACCAGTTTCTCAAGGTTTTGCATCTTCCGAAGCAGCAGGATTGCGCCATTTGGCCATGGCGGCGCGCATGGTCAGCACCTGGTTTTCAAATTCCGGGCAGGCCTTGCAGGCCATCATGTGCAGCTTCAAAGCCACGGCGTCGTTGAGTTTGAGGTCGCGGTCTTCCCTCGCAATCACCAGCGCGGCAGCTTCTCTGCAGGTTCGTCTTAGAAGTGTGAATTTCGGCATAAAGTTATAAAAATCTCAGGTGCTGCGCTGGCCAAACCAGTGAATTTTCAGGCATTCCTGCAATCGCAGGCGTGCCCTGTGCAGCTGTACATACAAGTTAGTCGGCGTGAGCGCCAGTTCCTTACACACTTCGGTCGATGACAGCTCCAGCCACTCGCGCATCAAAAAAAGCCGGCCCAGTGCGGGCGGCAGGCGCTCCATGCAGGTGTCGAGTACCTCAAAAAATTGCTGCTGCTGCAAGGTCTGGTGCGGGTCGCCCCAACTGGCCGGTTGCTCGACAAAATGACCATCGGCCTTGAAAGCCAGCTTGTCCAGCTCGTCTGTCTCATTGTCGGCGTCTGAATCCGGCATGCACATCCCGCGCGTATTGCTGCGGATGAGATCGATCACCTTGTGCTTCAAAATGCCGACCAGCCAGGTTTTAAGTTGCGAGCGGTTGCCAAAGGTTTGCGGCTTTGACAGCGCTGCCAGCAGCGTTTCAGACACAGCGTCTTCAGCCCAGGCATCGTTGCGCAGTTGCAAACGGGCAAAGCGCATCAGGTAAGCCCGGTGCTCCACCAGCTGGTCTTCAAAAGTTAAATTTGACATGTCCGGCAGTCTAGCCGGAACTCGTTTGGCACGGCATACTCCACAAACTCTGACCTGTTAAAGAAAGCAAATTGTCATGCCCCTGAATTTTTTAAACAAACAGCATGTCGTCGCGCTGCTTGCGGCCCTGTTTTTAGGCTCTGCCTTTGCGCAAAACACAGCCGCACCCGCTGCGCCCGCCAGGCCTGCCAGCGCGGCGGCCGTGGTGCTTCCCCAAATTGAAGGCAAGACGATTGACGGCGCGCCTTTTAATCTGGGCATGCTCAAAGGCAAGGTGGTGCTGGTCATGTTCTGGTCGACAGGTTGTGCTGTTTGCCGCGACAAGATGCCTGAGCTGCGCAACAACTATTCAGGCTGGGCTGGCAAACCCTTTGAGCTGGTCGCCATCAGCACCGATACCCGTGTGCAAGACTTGCTGGACTACGAGCGCATCATTTCGCGCACCGTGCCCATGAAACAGCGTTTTGTACAGATGTGGACGGGCGAGTCTGGCTACAAAGACAACCTGGGCAAACACGCCATGCTGCCTGCTGCGTACCTGCTGGACAAAACCGGCAAGGTGGTGGAGCGCTATGTGGGCCGCACCCCCCCCGAAGCCTGGGACAGGATTGCTGATTTGTTGTGATGTCACAAAAAACTGTAAGAATAATTTTTCTGGACAGACTAAGCCTTAACCAGACAGAAAAACCTGTCCCGGTTGATTGTCAGCTTTAACTTTTGTGTCACCTTTTTATTGGAGATTTGCCATGAACCAACGCGCCTTTATCGCTGCTGCTGCCGCTTCCCTGTTGTCCACCATGCTGATGGCAACGCCTGCCATGGCTCAGGAAAAAGAAAAATGCTACGGCATCGCCGAAGCCGGCAAAAACGACTGCGCCAACCTGGCCGGTACTCACTCATGTGCTGGCCAGTCCAAAGTGTCCATGGACGCAGGGGAGTGGAAATACGTTGCCAAAGGCACTTGCGCCGGCATGAAGGGCATGACCGCCGATGCTGCCAAGAAAAAAATGGCTGAAAAGAAAAGCTGAACAGACGAACTGATCGTTCTTTGACTTGATTTCTCAGTGACTACAGCCCCCGCCCATGCCGCGCCTGTCGGCATTGGCTGGCGGCATCCTCACTATGGCGAGCTGCTTGAAACGTTGCCGCCGCTTGGCTTTATCGAAGTCCATTCCGAGAATTTTTTTGCCGAAGGCGGCGCCGCGCTGGCCGTGCTGCGGCAAGGTCGAGCGCATTACCCCGTCAGCCTGCACGGCGTGGGTTTGGCGCTGGGCTCCGCTGTCGGTATGGATGCCTGGCATCTGG
>JANMIH010000141.1:0-3042 GCA_031375685.1 Polaromonas sp.
ATTTGGTTGATCACAGCGCTCATTAAAAGTAGCCCTCTTTCTTGCGTTTTTCCATCGACGCATCGGACGTTTTGTCGTCCATGCGGGTTGCACCGCGCTCGCTCACGTCGGCGGCTAAAGTCTCCAGCACCACGTCAGCGGCGTTCAGGGCTGGGCTGTCGACCGGGCAGGTGCAGGTGATGTCGCCTACGGTGCGAAAGCGCACGGTTTGCTCGGTTGCTACTTCACCCTCTTTCAAAGGGGTCAGCTCAGTGACCGGCACCAGTAAACCCTTGCGCTCGACCACTTTGCGCTGGTGCGCGTAGTACAGCGATGGCAGCTCGATGTTTTCACGGTCAATGTATTGCCACACGTCCAGCTCGGTCCAGTTGCTGATCGGGAACACGCGAAAGTGCTCGCCTGGCTGGATGCGGGTGTTGAACAGCGTCCACAGCTCGGGTCGCTGGGCCTTGGGTTGCCACTGGCCAAAGGCATCGCGGTGAGAAAAAATCCGCTCTTTGGCGCGTGCTTTTTCTTCATCACGCCTTGCGCCGCCAATGAGCGCGTCAAAACGAAACTCGTCTATCGCCTCCAGCAGCGTGACCGACTGGTGGACATTGCGCGATTCGCCAGGGTGGCTAAGGCGCACCGTGCCGCGCGCCATGGAGTCTTCAACATTGCGCACGATCAGGTTGGCACCCAATTGCTTGGCGCGGTAGTCGCGAAAATCCGTGACCTCCGAGAAGTTATGGCCAGTGTCGATCATTAAAAGTGGGTAAGGCAGGTTGCCCCCTCGCTCCGAATCCATGAAGGCTTTTTCAGCGCACTTTAAAAGCACCAGCGAGTCTTTGCCGCCTGAAAACAGCAAGGTGGGGCGCTCAAAAGCAGCGGCGACTTCTCGCAGGATGAAGATGGCTTCTTCTTCCAGCGCATCGAGGTGGGCATTACTCAGCTGACTGAGGTGACTGACCTGATTTAACAATTGGGGTTCTGTTCTGGCGTTCATAGTGAGTTTTTGGACGTGGAATCGGGTAAGTCAGTGCGCGACGTGCAGGCCGCATTCGCGGTTGTCTTCACCCTTGGTCGGGTCCACGTAGTCAAAGTTGTTGGGCAGGCCGTGAACCTCGCAGTAGTGGTAGAGGTCTTTGGCCGACCAGTGCAGCAGGGGCGCAACCTTGATAAGGCCGTCAGGGTTGACGCTGACCGGCCCCATCTGGGCGCGCACCGCAGTGTCGGTGGCGCGCAGGGCGGTGAACCAGACCTTCGGCGCGGTTTCCCTCAGGGCGCGGGTGAAGGGCTCGAGCTTGACTTCTTCAGTAAACGCAGCATGTCGCGGGTCGCTAAGCGCTGGGGTAGCGCCTTCAACCGCCTCGCGGTGTGCGCGCGAGCGACGCGGCAGGTAGATGTGCAGGTCAAGGTTCAGCAGTTTTGTCACTTCGTCCGCAAAGCGGTAGGTGGCGTCGGTGTTGTAGCCGTTGTCCATCCAGACTACCGGGACTTGTGGGTTGGCGCGCGTCACCATGTGCAGGATGACCGCCTCAAAAGGGCGGAAGTTGGTGGTGATGATGGCGCTCTGGTTTAAGCCAATAGCCCAGTCCACCAGGCCTTGTGCGTTGCGACCCAGCTCTGCGTTGATATGTGCAAGGTTCATGCTCAAGCTGTCGCCTCCACAAAATGCGGACTGACATGAACCGCATCGCCCTGATAAGCACCAACATCAAAGCCGGGGTAGGCGGCCAGCACACGCTCGGCCACACTTAGGGCCTGGTCGTTGCGCAGCACGGCTGCTGTAAAGCCGCTGCGCTGCATCTGCGCGAGCTGGTCTATCAGCACATCACCCGTGGCCACAATGTCGCCTTTGAAGCCAAGACGGCGGCTGAGCAAAAACGCCTGGCTGAAAGCGCGACCATCGCTGAATTTGGGGAAGGTCAGCTCGATGCTTTCAACGTCAGCCAATGCAACCTCACGCGGATCGTCAGAATTGGCAATTTTTAGGTGTTTTTGGGTATCATTTTGGCCTTCAGACCAATGAATACGAGCGCAAGCAGCTATTAATTTCATAGTATTTTTTTCGGGTTAAACAATTTCTTCCTGTTGTGCGGTGTGGCGCGCACCGTTGGCCGCCAGCTTGAATGGCTCAGCCCCCAGGCGGCGCAGGGCGGCAATGAAAGTTTCAGCCCTGTCATTCAAGCGCTGCTCGCGGTACACGTCCAGCACGGCTTCAATCACATCAGGCACTTCAGCCGCAGAAAACGACGGGCCGACCACCTTGCCTGTAACGGCCGCACCCGACAGCCTGGAGCCATCAGAACCACCCAGCGTGATCTGGTACCACTCCTTGCCGTCTTTATCGACCCCCAAAATACCAATATGGCCGCTGTGGTGGTGACCGCACGAGTTGATGCAGCCACTGATGTGCAGGTCAATTTCGCCCAGGTCATGCAGCTCGTCCAAATCTTGGTAGCGGCGCGTGATGGCTTCGGCCAGCGGCAGGCTGCGTGCATTGGCCAGGCTGCAAAAGTCGCCGCCGGGGCAGGCGATCATGTCGGTCAGCAAGCGAATGTTAGGCCGCGCGAAACCGGCTTTGCGCGCGGACTTCCAAAGCTCGGGCAACTGGTCGCAGCGCACCCAGGGCAGCACCAGGTTCTGGTCATGCGTGACGCGGACTTCACCGGCTGAGAATTGATCGGCCAGGTCAGCAGCGACGTCCAGCTGGTCTACCGTTGCATCGCCCGGCGCCTGGCCCAAGCGCTTGAATGACAGCGTGACGATGCGCAAGTCAGGGCTTTTGTGCGGGGCCACGTTTTGCTGCAGCCAGCGGCCAAATTCCACGTCGTCTTCAGCCGCAGCGCGAAGGATGTTGGCGATTTTTGTTTCGGCATCGCTGCGGTTGCATGTCAAGCCAGGCGCAACAAAGGATGCAGACACCCGGTCCAACTCAGCTTGTGTGATGGTGTGCGGCGCGCCATCCATCTCAACAATGTCTTTGTACTCGGCCTCGACCTGGTCAAAAAACGACTGGCCTTCAGCTTTGACCAGAATCTTGATACGCGCCTTGTAAAT
>JANMIH010000137.1:0-4959 GCA_031375685.1 Polaromonas sp.
GATCAATTTCATCAAAGGCACGCCCACCAACATCGTCAACCCAGGAGCACTGCAGGTGCGCCGTTGACAGGCGCTTGAACTCATCGTTTTGGTGGCGCTGGTTTTTCCGATGGCGCTTCTGGCACGTCGAAGATATCAAAATCAATCAAGTTGTCTGCGTCAGTTGCGGCATTGCCAGGCGTCGGCTGTGCAAAATCCTTGGCAGGCAGTACCGCAGTGACATCTGCGTCAAAGTTGACAAAAGACTTTGCGTCTGAATCGTTCGTTGAATCAGCCTTGACGTCGACTGCCGGCAAGTTGTCCAGATCAATATCAATATCAAGACCTAGCCTGAGCGATGGTGGCGGAATCACTGACGCCATCAAAGGTTCAATGTCTGGTGGGTGATTGCTCTGCTGATCCTCCGCCACGCTGGATGACAGCGGCTGGATAGCCGTCGACATGAAGGTCATCGGGCGTGAGTTGGCGCTGTCTTCAGGGCGGTCTGGTAAATCAAAATTTTGGCTGTCTTTTGCCGCTTTGGACTCAGGCGTGATGATTTCCTTGGCCACCGAATAAAGCATCAGCAATTCGCGATAAGCCTCCAGATTGAAAGCTTCTGACTTGGTGCCAGGCTGCCTGAAAAGAGACTCCTCAATGACTTCAAGCACCTTGGGCCAGGGCCACAGAGCTTCAATTCGGGACAAGGCCTGCTGATAGGCCTCAAGCCCCAGATTTTTGTCTGTGTACAACTCAAATGTCGGCACCTGGGTATTGAAGCGCTGGTTAAAAATAAAACGCAGCGCTTCGTATTCCTCGGGCCGCTTGAGCTGGTGGTATAGGTTAAACAAGTCTAGATAAACCAGCGCACTGGTTTCAAGGTTTTCAACAATATGGCTGCGCAGCAGCTCAATGGCTTGCTCGTGCTGACCAATCGACACAAAAAAGTCGGCCTGCTGCTGCACATCAAACAGTTCTTCAGCCTTGACCGCCCGAGTCGGATTCAAACTGCTCGAACCAAATTCAGACCGGTCTTTGAATACCAAAGGGATGGAGTCAAGAAAACCCGGGTTTGCCGTTGCGCGAACGCCGCGCGATCTGCCAGTTGCCTGATCAAGATCAAAGTCAACATCCACATCGAGCAGATTTGATCTTGACGCTGCAAGGGCTTTGCTCATGCCTGTGTCATCGTCTTGGGGCGGCGGCAAGCTGTCAATCCAGGCCGCCTGCTGGTTTTGATAGGCCTCGTTTTTGCCCCACCAGGGCTTGTCGCCAGATCCGCTGCGTCCACCCAACCAGCGGTGACGCAGCAAGTAAGCCAGGCCGGCCAAAGCTGCCAGTAGCAAAGCCACCAGGCCATAAACCAGCACGTTGGCATAACGCTCTGCTTGCGCCTGCTGAAGCTTGACGTTCAGGTCCTGGATTGACAGCGCGGTTTTTTGACTTTGCGCCTGCAGGCCCCGCACCGAATTTTCTAGAGCCTGGAGCTTTTCAGTGTCTCGCAGGATGTCTTGCGGCTGCGCTGAAAGGGCACGCCACAGCGCACTCGCAGCGGCACGCTCTTGCGGATTGGCCGCCGGAATGGACAGCAATTCAGCAGACGACTTCAGCTGCGGGTCGCGCTCAATCGTCAAGTCCAGTGGCTCCAGTTTCAAACGTGATTTTGATGGGGTAGCCTTGCTGTCGATGGCGGCCGCTGACGCGCGTGGCGCTTTGGCTTTCGGAGCAGGCACAGCCTCAACGAGCGCTGCGCTGCCAGCCTCCATCGGCGATGTGGGGGAAACAGGTGCAGAAGTACGTGCGCGGCTGCGTTTGACAGGCGTGGCAGTTTGCGCAGTCATGCCAGCAACTGCCGAGGGTTCCGCATTGATGGACGGCGCGACGACAGGCCTGGGTGGTGCAGCTACCGGCATGGGCGCTGATGCCGTTCTGTCAGGCGCAACCTCAGACACCAGTTCAGCCAGGCTCACGTAGCGGCGTTCGGTTTTAAGCTGGCAGCCAGCCCGCACATAAATCGTCACCCCCGGCTCGTCTATCAGCACAGCGGAGCGGATTCGGATCAGCGCAGGCTGCGTTGCAGAGGACGGTTTTTCAAGGGTGACGCGAACGCGGGATTTATCCAGCTTGTTGTCGGCATAAAAAACATCCGCTTCGAGGCACAGATTGGCTGCATCATCTTGCGCCTCAAGTACCGCCTGAACAGAGATGTCCAGCGGTCTGCCAATCAGCGTGGCACCGCTGTGCTTGCCAAGGGACATGGCCATGCTGCTCGCAGCAGTCAGCAACAACAAGCCTGTCAAAAGGATGATTTTATTTTTCACAACAGCATGATGCATAAGGTTACACATGCTTTTGGCATAGTCAGTCATAGCGCAGCCTGCGTAATAATCCTTTTCTATGAAACCTATCTATCAAACCGTTGGTATTGTTGGCACAGGTGCCATGGGTCGTGGCATCGCCCAGATCGCAGCGCAGGCAGGCTGCACGGTCAAGTTATTCGACTTGCAAGCAGATGCCGCCCAAAACGCGAAAGCTGCGCTGGCCAGCCAGTGGGACAAGCTGGTCGCAAAAAACCGGCTGGACACGGCGGCGGCCAATGCCTACAAGAACAGCGTTGTGACAGTCAGCCAGCTGGCTGAACTGACCGACTGCGATCTGGTGATTGAAGCGGTGGTTGAGCGGCTTGACGTCAAACAAGCCCTGTTCGCTGAGCTGGAAAGCGTGGTGACGTCAACAGCGGTTTTGGTCAGCAACACATCTTCTTTGTCCATCACGGCGATTGGGGCCAAGCTCAAAAACCCGCAGCGTTTTGCGGGCTACCACTTCTTTAACCCCGTGCCTTTGATGAAAGTTGTCGAGGTGATTGCCGGGCTGAAGACCGACGCCGCAGTGTGCGCGCAGCTCTCAAGCTACGCCAATCAAATGGGTCACACCCCTGTGCAGGCGCAAGACACACCCGGCTTCATCGTTAACCACGCGGGCCGTGGCTACGGCACCGAAGCGCTGCGCATCGTCAGCGAAGGCATTGCAGACTTTGCCACCATTGACCGCATTCTGCGCGACCAGGTCGGCTTCAAACTCGGGCCTTTTGAATTGATGGACCTGACGGCACTCGACGTGTCGCACCCCGTGATGGAGTCGGTCTACCGCCAGTATTACGATGAAGCCCGTTACCGCCCCAGCGTCATCACGGCGCAGCGGCTGGCAGGCGGCATGCTGGGTCGCAAATCAGGCGAAGGCTTCTATAAATACGAAGGCGGCGTGATGCAGGTCACGCCTGAAGCACCCGTACCTGAAGTTGCAGAGATGCCGCCCATCTGGGTGTCGCCCAGAGCCTCGCGCCGGTCTGAGCTTTTGCTGCTGCTCAAAAATCTGGGCGCCAAAATCGAAACTGGCGCATCCGCATCCCCCCAGGCACTCATGCTGGTCGCGCCGCTGGGCTTTGACATCACCACGGTTGCCGTGGTCGAGCGGCTCGACCCGGCCCGCACCATTGGCATCGACATGCTGATTGACGATGCCGCCACCAAACGCCGCGTGCTGGCCACCAACCCCGCTACCCGCACCGACATGGCGGGCGCCGCCCACGCCCTGTTTGTACGTGATGGCAAGGCAGTCAGCGTGATACGCGACAGCGGCGGCTTTGTCACCCAGCGTGTCGTGGCCACCATCGTCAACATTGCCAGCGACATTTGCCAGCAAGGCATTTGCAGCCCCAAAGACCTGGAAACCGCTGTCACACTTGGCCTGGGTTACCCGCTCGGGCCATTGGCCATGGGCGACCGTTATGGGCCAACGAATATTCTTGAAGTGCTGTTCAACATGCAAACTGTTTATGGTGACCCGCGCTACCGCCCTTCCCCGTGGCTGCGCCGCCGTGGGGCTATCGGTTTAAGCCTGATGCACGAAGAGAGTTGACGAACACCCCTATCGGACGCTCACTTCGTGTAGCACCTTTCCCCCTCAAGGGGGCGGCGCCTGCGGCCTGGCAAAGCCAGTTCCGCGGCCCCTGCCGGTATGGCAACCTCGAATTTTTAAGCTCACAACAAATTGACATGACTGGAAAATCAATGCCAAGTTCACTTAAAAGCACCAGCGACGGCCAGACGCTGATTCTGACCATCAGCAATCCTGAATTTAAAAATGCGCTGAGCCCAGAGATTTACGCTGCGGGCATTGAGGCATTGAATGCCGCCGAGACCAACCCGGAAATCCGCAGCGTCATCATCACCGGTGAAGGCGCTGCCTTTTGCGCAGGTGGCAATTTGCAGCGCCTGCTGGCCAATCGACAGCAGCCCAAAGAAGTGCAAGCCCAAAGCATTGACGGGCTGCACAACTGGATTGACACCATCCGCACCCACCCCAAGCCCATCATTGCAGCGGTTGAAGGCGCAGCCGCTGGCGCCGGGTTTTCATTGGTGCTGGCGTGTGATTTTTGTGTGGCTGCCGACAACGCGGTGTTTGTGATGTCGTACAGCACAGTCGGTTTGTCGCCTGAAGGCGGCGGCAGTTGGTCCCTCAGCCGCGCCCTGCCCCGTGCCCTGGCCAATGAGCTGCTGATGTGCGGCGAGCGCATCACAGCGCAGCGCCTGCATGATCTGGGCCTGGTCAACCGCGTGTGCAGCAGCGGCAGCGCCCTGCGAGAGGCGCTTGCCTTGGCCGAGCGGCTCAATGCCCGCGCGCCCAACGTGTTGGACAGCATCAAAGAACTGCTCAACGATGCCGACACCAACAACCCGAATCAGCAGCTCCAGGCCGAGCGTGACCACTTTGTGCGCAACCTGCACCATGCCAATGGCGGTGAAGGCATCGACGCCTTTTTGACCAAACGCAAACCGCAGTACCGCTAGCCGGTCAGCAGCCCAACAGCCTTGGCGTGCTATTGAATTTATAGCTTCTTGCGCCCGCATTCATTGATCTAGAGCGCATAATCAACCACAAGATCACCCGCAATCAGGCGAAACTGCTCCAGCGCCGCCT
>JANMIH010000176.1:0-9318 GCA_031375685.1 Polaromonas sp.
GTTTGGTGTGCCTGGATGAAGAAGGCTTCATGCAGGACATTGAGCGCTTTACCAAACAAAACATTGAGGTCGTCAAGGTGCCCGGTTTTGAAGCCGACCCTGACGAGCGCGCCGAGCCGCTGGCCATGGGCCGCCAGACCATTTGGGGCGGCCTAGGCAAACCGCCCAGCCGCGACGTGATGCAGGCTGCGGCCAAAGCAGCGCGCAGCGAGATGATGACCCGCATCCGTGAAACCCGCGCTGGTCAGCCTGCGCGTGGCAATTCTGGTGGTGGTGGCGGTGGACGTGGCGGTAACTCACGTCCCGGTCGGGGTCGTGCGCCCACCGAAGGCGGTGGTGATAACCGCGAAAATTCCGGTGGAGGCGGGGGCAATTTTGGTCGTGGCCCACGCACCCCCAACCCCGGTCAGCCAAGGCAAAACTCGGGTTACGGCGCAGGTAACGGTGCCCCGCCACGCGGCGAGCGTCGCCCGCCAGCGCCGCGCGCCCCACGCAAAGATTTCGGTGAAGCCCAGCCACGCATGCCGCGTGATGAAGTCCAACGCCAGGATCCACGCGGCCCCCGCGTTGACATGGGTGAGCAGCGCAACGACTTCGACGAACGCCAGCCGACCAGCCATGTGTCAGCCGGCTTTCCATCATCCGGTTTGCCCACACGGGGTGCTGGCGGTGGCCGAGGCGGCAATCGTGGCGGTGGTGGCAATCGCAGCGGCGGTGGCGGTGGCGGTAACTGGGGCGGCGGCGGTTCGCGCTCAGGCGGCGGCCGAAGCAACTCAGGCGGCGGGTTCCAGCGCTGATCGCTTGAATGCGAAGCTAACCGTAAAAAGCAGCTTCTGGCTGCTTTTTTACGTTTTTCAACTATCTTTTTTGGCTCCAGATTAATAAAGATGTGCGCAAGCAGCTATTAAATTTATAGTAAAACCAGTTCATCTTCTGTCTTAAGGCGATCCATGACTTCATTCAATGACAAGTCCACCAGCATGCGTGTTGCGTTGATAGCGGGCGCAACAGGCCTGGTAGGTCAGGCCATCTTGGCGCTACTTCTGGCAGACAAGCGCTACAGCGCCGTCCACGTCGTGGGCCGGCGAGCCCCAGATGTGCAGCACCCCAGGCTGGTCGTCCACATCAGCGCATCGCTGACCGACTGGCCCTGCCCAGCGGTCGATGACGTGTTCATCGCCTTGGGCACCACCATCAAAGTTGCGGGCAGCAAGGCAGCCTTCAAAGCCCTGGACGGCGATGCGGTGGCGGCCATCGCCAGCGCTGCCCAAGCCGCAGGTGCCTCGCGCCTGACCGTGGTCAGTGCCATGGGTGCCAGTGCGCAGTCCGGTGTTTTTTACAACCAGGTCAAGGGTGAAATGGAAAATGCGGTCAGCGCACTGGGTTTTGAAACCCTGGTCATCGCTCGGCCATCGCTGCTGGCAGGCGACCGCGATGCCCTGAAGCAGCCTGAGCGGATGGCTGAAAAGCTGTCCCTCGTGGCCTTCAAATTACTCAATCCACTGATACCCGCCAACTACCGTTCCATCAACGCCAGCAGTGTGGCCCAAGCCATGGTTCAAGCATTGCAGACATCTGGCAAAGGGCGGCATGTTCTTTTGTCAGGGGCCTTGCAAAATCAGGGCGCCAGCTCATCGACTCGCACTTAACAACCGCCCAGCATGAACAAACCGCCCAACAGCAAGATTGCCTTTGACCTGACCCATAAAGTTTGCATCGTGACCGGTGGTGCACAGGGCATTGGCCAGGCTTGTGCGGCGCGGTTTGCACGCGAAGGTGCCAGGGTTGTCATCGCCGATACACACGATCTCAGGGGCACGGAACTGGCGCAAACACTTGAGGCCACCTTTGTTCACTGTGATGTAGGAGACAAAGTGCAAGTCGACGCGCTGGTGACGCAAACCATCGCAGCGCATGGCCGTATCGATGTTCTGGTCAATAACGCAGGAATTTTTAAGGCCGCCAATTTTCTGGACGTGACCGAGGCCGACTTTGATGCCGTGTTGCGCGTTAACCTGAAAGGCGCGTTTTTGGCAGGCCAGGCCGTTGCACGCGAGATGGCCAAATCCGGCGGTGGCAGCATCGTCAACATGAGCTCGGTCAATGGCGTGCTGGCTATCCCCAACATTGCCAGCTACAACGTCAGCAAAGGCGGCATCAACCAGCTCACCCGCGTGATGGCACTGGCATTGGCTGACCACGGTATTCGCGTTAATGCAGTCGCCCCCGGCACGATAGCCACAGAACTGGCCGCCAAAGCGGTGCTGACCAGCGACGCGGCGAAGGACAAAATCATGAGCCGAACACCGATGAAGCGCCTAGGTGAGCCGCACGAGATTGCCGATGTGGTGGCCTTTTTAGCCAGCGATGCTGCCAGCTACATGACCGGTGAGATTGTGGTGGTTGATGGGGGGCGGATGACGCTGAACTACACCGTACCAACTTGACCCGCCAGCAATTACTACATTTTTTATAGCTGCTTGCACCCGTGTTTAAATGGTTTCACGCACTTTTTGTACGCGTCGATTAACCATACCAGCAGCAATCATCCACTTGGCACGCGTCAGCCAGCCCATGTGCAACTGCGGGTGGGCGGTGCTTGAATAAAACTGCTCCGGGTCATTGGCTACGCCCCAGTCATGGCTGGGCATGCTGCCAGGGTCAGCACTTGAATACTGGCCATGCGCGTTTTGCAGGCCATTCCAGAATCGGTCACCCAGCTTGTGAATGCCGTAACCCAGGCTGATGTTTTGCCGGGCCAAAAGCGTCAATGCATGCGCTTCCAGAATCGAGTCTGTCACGTAAGAGTCAGTCTGCACCCAGCGCTCTTGTAAATAAACCTCACCCACCGCATGGGTGATGGTGCTTTGCCCAACGTCAATGATGCCGTGCAAAAACGCCCCTGGCAACGACACAAAACGCAAGCGCGCGGGCACACCGACACAGCGCAACAGCGCAACAAACAAAGTGCCTTTGGTGTGGCAGTCGCCATGACCGCTTTTGAGCACCGACACGGCAGGCACATGGCTAAAACCCGCCACGCAGCCGAAGGGCATGGCCTTGACGAAATCATGAATCAGAATGGCTTTTTTAACATCGGTCGGGGCCAGTTGCGTGATCCGCATGGCCTGAATTCTGAGCCTTGAATCGTCCAGATCCATCAGCGCGGATGAGTTCAGCCAGTTGGAAGGTTTGTCGGTGGCAGGCTTCGCGGGCTGATGGGGTGCTGTCATTGCTGTTGAGTGTAGGCTGCAAAAAATAAAATATAAAACAGTTCACCAACGCATCCAACGGCCGTTCAGCATGCCCCTCATGTCATAACGGACAGACGATCTTTTTTTGAAACTGGCAAAGATCCTGACGAATCAGGCAACGCAATTTTATAAAGATCGTTTGATTAAAATTTCAATATGACCCATCTACAAGACACCTTGAGCCAATGGCTTGAACAAAGCGATGCGGTACGCGCACGCATGCTGGCAGGCGGCGGCAAGCCTGGGTTGGCAGGCTCTGAACACTTCACAGGCAGAACCGGGCTGGAACAAATGCAGGCCATGCTCGACGGCGGTATGCCGTACCCGCACATTGCGGAAACAATGGACTTTGCGCTGGTTGAAATTCAAGCCGGTAAAGCCGTCTTTCAGGGCACGCCACAACTCAAACACTACAACCCACTCGGCTCGGTTCACGGCGGCTGGTATGCCACCTTGCTGGACTCAGCCGTCGGCTGCGCTGTCCACACCATGATGCCGATAGGCCGAGGCTACACCACCGCAGAGCTGAGTGTGAACATCGTGCGTGCTGCCTCCCACAAAAGCGGTCCGTTGCGCGCCATCGGCACCGTGATTCATTGCGGCAAACAACTGGCCACTGCTGAGGGTCGTATCATCGGGCCGGATGGCAAGCTGTACGCCCATGCCACCACGACTTGCCTGGTGTTTGAGATGGCAAGATAAAACCTCAACCCTGGACATCCATCCCTCATGCGACTTCTTCACACCATGCTCCGCGTTGGCGACCTGCAGCGCTCGATTGACTTTTACACCCAGGTCCTCGGTATGCAATTGCTGCGCCGGTCTGAAAACCTGGAGTACAAATACTCGCTGGCGTTTGTGGGCTATGAAGGGAACCCGTCCCAGGCTGAAATTGAGTTGACCTACAACCACGGCACGGACAGCTACGACATGGGCACAGCCTATGGCCACATTGCACTGGGCGTACCCGATGCGTATGCGGCGGTCGACAAAATCAAGGCCGCCGGCGGCAACGTGACGCGCGAGGCAGGTCCGGTCAAGGGCGGCTCAACGGTGATTGCCTTTGTCACCGACCCGGACGGCTACAAGATTGAGCTGATCCAGCGGATCGAAGGCAGCTCGGGCGCGGGGCTGCGATAAGCCCTATTTGACTGCTCTTTTTTCAGGAGCTGCTTGCACGCGTATTGATTGGCCTGCAGCCCTAATTCATGGTTAAAAAAACCGAAATCATTCCAATCGGCGTCTGAAGACCAAACGATCAGGCTCAGACAGCGCCGCTTCAAAAGCATAGCCTTCAGCATGGAAGGCCTGGAGCTTTTTCAGCGTCGTCGCTTTCTTTTCAACCGCGTGACGCACCATCAGCCCACGCGCCCGCTTGGCGTGAAAGCTGATGATTTTGTATTGGCCGTTCTTGTAGTCTTCAAACACACAGCTCACCACACGGGCTTTGAGCGTCTTCAAATCAACTGCCTTGAAATACTCTTCACTGGCCAGATTCACCACGATGGGCGACGTGTCAACAGCAGCGCGTTCGTTCAGGTAAGCTGAAATCTGCGAGCCCCAAAACTGGTACAGATTGCTGCCCTTGTCGGTGCCAAGCGCCGTTCCCATTTCAAGCCGGTATGGCTGCATCCAGTCCAGCGGCCGCAGCACACCGTACAAGCCACTCAATATGCAAACGTGCTCTTGTGCCCAGTCAAGCTGCGCGGCGCTCAGGGTTTTGGCGTTCAGCCCCTCATACACATCGCCGTTGAAGGCCAGAACGCTCTGCTTTGAATTTTTGGCCGTGAATTTTTTAGACCAGGCCTGGTAGCGCGCTACGTTCAAGCCAGACAGCGCGTCAGACAGCTTCATCAAACTGCTGATGTCTTGCGGCGTTTTGGTTTTTAAAACGTCAATCAGTGCCGCAGACTGTTTGACGAACAAAGGCTGGGTATGGGTGCTGACTTGCGGCGGCGTGTCGTAGTCCAGGGATTTGGCGGGGGAGAGTAAAAAAAGCATGGCTTACGCATTCAGATCAAAAAAGGATGGGGCTGACTTTACCGCCAGCTGCCAAAACCAGCTTTGCAAGCTGCCTTGGCGAAAGGCTATCATTACGCTATGGTAAATTGATTACGGATAGTAGAACCTGCGAGAATCCCCAAATGACCACCCTGCCCCCACCTGCACCCATCCAGCAACTGCACCACTACGCCTACCGCGCCAAAGACGCCGAGGAAACGCGGCATTTTTATGAAGACATTTTGGGGCTGCCACTGTTTCACATCATTCAAAGCGACATCGTGCCCAGCACGGGGGAATACTGCCCGTACATGCACTTCTTTTTCAGGCTGCAAGACGGCTCGTTCATTGCTTTTTTTGACCTCGGTGACGACGAGGCCGCGCTGCCGTCGCCCAACACACCGCTGTGGGTTAACCATGTATCGTTTCGCGTCAACACGGTGGCTGAGCTGCAAGCCATGAAAACCCGGCTGGAGGCCGAAGGCATTGAGGTGCTGGGCATCACAGACCACCGCATTTTTAAAAGCATCTACTTTTTCGACCCCAACGGCGTGCGGCTGGAACTCACAGCGCAGCTGGCCGATGACGTGCACATGCAAAAAGAAAGCACCAACGCCCATGCCCGCCTGGCCGAGTGGACGGCGCGCAAAGTCGCCTGGCGGGCCGAACGGGCTGAGAAAATCTGAAGGCAGGACGCTATTGAATCGGGAGCTGCTTGCGCCCGTATTGATTGGTCAAAACCCCAAAAACACAGGTATAAAGGGCCAAAAACAGGCCCCTAAAGACATCTTTATGGTTCAAACGCCATCCAACTACCTGCAAGCCAGCTTCAGCAACGGCTATGAATTTTCAAGCGGCTCGGGCTACCAGCTGCCTGAATACCCGTTCACACCGCCGCCTGAGCTGACGTTGGAACCGGTCATTCGGCACGACATCGTCATCGTGGGTGCAGGGCTGGCCGGGTTGACATTGGCCTGCGCCCTGAACCAGTACGGCGTCAAAGCCCTCTTGCTGGACGAGGACAACACCGTAGGCGTCAAGGGCGCATCGTCGCGCGGCATTTGCTATGCGCAAAAAACGCTGGAGATTTTCAAGCGTCTGGGCATTTACGACCGCATCGCAGCCAAGGGCGTGCAGTGGTCTGTGGGCCGCACTTTTGCTGGGTATGACGAGGTGTATTCGTTTGACTTGGCAGCTTCAAGCACTCACAACTTGAGCGAGCAGCCGCCGTTCATCAACATCCAGCAGTTTTATGTGGAGGGCTTTCTGGTGGAGCAGCTCTACGCCGCCAGCCACAGAACGATTGACCTGCGCTGGCACAACCGCATCACAGCGTTTGAACAAAACGCCGATTTCGCTACCCTGAGCATCACCACCCCCGCAGGTGATTACAAAATTGACGCCACGCATGTGATTGACTGCAGCGGCGCACGCAGCCCTTGTCGCGCCTGGGTAGCAGCTTCAGTCACCGCCAAAAAAGGCGATGACCGCTGGTGCATTGCCGATGTTCGCTTTAAAAACCCGCCGCCGGTAGAGCGCCACACCTGGATAGAAGCGCCCTTTAACGAAGGCCGCGCCGTGTGGCAGCACCTGATGGCTGACGGCGTGTGGCGCATTGACTACCAGATGCGGCCAGATGCTGACCCGGCCGAGGTCAGCCGTGAGGCTGTGGTGCGCGAAAGAATCAACGGCCAACTGGGGCGTGTGGTGCCGCATGACGAGTACGACATCGTCTGGGTGGGCCCCTACGCCTACCGCAGCGAATGCCTGGACCAGTTGCGCCACGGCCGGGTGTTTTTTGTGGGTGACGCGGCGCATGTGGTCAGCCCGTTTGGGGCACGCGGCGGTAACTCGGGTGTGCAGGACGCTGACAACCTGGCCTGGAAGCTGGCGGCCGTCGTGCGTGGCCAAGCGTCTGAAAAATTGCTAGGCAGCTACCATGACGAGCGCTTTGAGGCCGCCACCCAAAACGTGCAGGTCACCAACCGCACCGCGCGCTTTTTGCGCCCCGCCGACGGCATGGAGCGTGTTTTTCGCACTGCTGCCATCAGCCTGGCCAAGCGCCATGCGTTTGCAAGGCAACTGGTCAACACCGGCCGCATGTCTGTACCCAACACCTACAGCCGCTCCAGCGTCTGCACGCCCACAGGCGGGCACGCGCTGCAAAACGTGGCGCTGCAATGGGCTGACGGCTCGGCGGGCGACGTGGCCGACTTGCTGGCTTGGGCTGAAGGCCGCTTGCTGCTGCTGGTGTTTGGCGCGTTAACCGCCAAGTCGATCAGGCAGCTCAAACACCTGGCAAGTCAAACCAGCCTGCGCTGCGTGCAAGTGGTGCGCGAGGCTGGTTTGGCCGATCTGAACACGGCCAAAGAACACGTCATCGACCCGGCTGGCCACCTGTCTGGTTGTGTGGGTCACGCTGCCTGGGCGCTGGTGCGGCCAGACAGCTACATAGCCGCCACAGGCAACAGGTTTGATGCGGCGCTAACGCAAGCCTGCCTGGCCGCAACAGGAGCATCAGAATGAACAGCCCACTCAACTTTGAAGACGCGGACCTGTTTTATGAAAGCCTGCTGGACGCCCACCAGGGATTGAGCCGTGAAGAATCTGAAGCCTTCAACGCCCGGCTGGTGCTGATTTTGGCCAACGAGCTGGGCGCAAGCCAGCGGCTGGCGGCCTGCCTGGCAGCTGCAGCACAAAAAAACCCACAAGACCCGCCCCAGGCCTTGCAGCAACGCTAAAACTGGTGCATCCTATGTCTGCGTGCCGTCTATCCCGCCCGGCGCGCTCAGGAGCTCCAACATGCGACCTTCCCCCTTCCGATTGATCAGACTGTTTTTGGCGCTGCCCATCGCGATTGCAGCGTTTGTCCCAAGCCACGCAGCCACCCCGCCCGCCGCTAGAGACAGCAGCGCGCAAACCATCATGGACGCCATGACCAAAGCCAACGCGGCGGTGGTCGGCGTTAAGGTCACGGCCGTCACGGGCGCGCGGTCGGCCCAAACATTGGGTTTAAACCGAAGCGGCTCGGGCGTGGTGATAGGCCCTGACGGCCTGATTTTGACCATCGGTTACCTGATGCTCGAAGCCCAGCAAATCGAAATAATCACGCAAGAAGGCAAAACCCTGCCCGCTGTTGCCGTGGCCTATGACCTGGCCACCGGCTTTGGCCTCATCAAGCCGCTGCTGCCGCTGCGTGGCGTGGCCCCCGTCGCGCTGGGCAGCCAGCAAGACCTGACAACGGGCGAACCCCTAATGGCCGCCACAGGCGCCAGTGACAGCGACGACGGCGGCGTCAGCATGACACAACTGGTCAGCCAGCGCGCGTTTTCAGGCACCTGGGAGTACCACCTCGACAACGCCCTGTTCACCAGCCCACCCGTCAGCAGCGGGCGCGGCAACCACAGTGGCGCGCCGCTGTTCAACCGCAAAGGCGAGCTGATGGGCATTGGCTCATTGTTTGTGGTCGATGCGTTGGGCTTAAATGGTGTGGGAGGCACCCACAACCCCGGCAACATGTTTGTGCCGATTGACCTGCTCAAACCCATTCTGGCGGACATGCAGCGGCTGGGCAGCAGCAAACTGAGCAATCGCGCCTGGCTCGGCGTCACGTCCAGCGACCAGGGTGGGCGCGTGCAGGTGATGCGCGTGGCTGAAGGCAGCCCCGCAGATGAGGCAGGTCTAAAGCCCGGCGCCGTCGTGCAAGCCGTTGATGGCGTAGAAGTCACGACGCTGGAGGCGTTTTACAAAAAACTGTGGGCGCGTGACAAGCCCGAGCAACCCGTCAAGCTCACCATCCGCGAAGGCGACCAGGTCAAAACCATTGACATCACCCCGCAAAACCGCATGCTGAGCCTGAAAAAGCCTGCGGGGATCTGATTTTAGGTGTTTTTAGGGCCTGTTTTAGATTGTTTTAAGCCTATAGCCCAATTACAGGGACTTCCCATAAAGTCAACCGAGGGTGTTGAATAAACACTTCTTGGTGACGGTATTTCTCAGCACTGACGTCAACGAAATCGGCTATCAAAGCGAGGAACAGACTGCACATCTACAGACGGCCTTG
>JANMIH010000143.1:0-1738 GCA_031375685.1 Polaromonas sp.
GTGCTGAATATGGATTGATCAAATCAGTCGGTGCATACACAGCGCCGCAGTTTTCGCAGTTGTCGCCATACTGGTCTTTGGTACCGCATTTGGGGCAGGTGCCCTTGATGTAACGGTCCGGCAAAAACATGTTCTTTTCGGGGTCAAAGAACTGTTCAATCGTTTTGACGTCAATCAAATCGTTGGCTTTCAAGTCGCGGTAAATCTGCCGGGCCAGCTCATGGTTTTCGGGTGAATCAGTCGAACTCCAGTTGTTAAAACTGATATGAAAACCGTCCAGGTACTCTTTGCGGCCGGCTGCAATGTCAGCCACAAACTGCTGCGGTGTGACGCCCGCCTTTTCAGCCGCAATCATGATGGGCGCGCCGTGCGCGTCGTCTGCGCCTACAAAATTGACGTGGTTGCCCTGCATGCGTTGAAACCGCACCCAGATGTCGGCCTGGATGTATTCCATGATGTGGCCAATGTGGAACTTGCCATTGGCATAGGGCAGGGCGGTGGTGACGAAGAGTTGGCGGGACATCAGTGGTGCTTTTATTGGGGTAATCGACCATTTTAAGTGCCTTGGCTACACTGGGACATTGTCGGTAAATGTCAGAATAATCATCGTAAAGCCCCGCATGCCAACTCAAGACCAACTCATTCAAGCCCTTACAGCCGTTATTGATCCGAACACCGGCAAAGACTTCGTCACCGGCAAGTCGATCAAAAACCTGCACGTCACCGATGGCGATGTGGCGTTTGACGTCGAACTGGCTTACCCCGCCAAGAGCCAATTCCCGGCTTTTCGCAAAAGCCTGATTGCCGCTGCCAAAGGTGTGGCGGGTGTGGGCAACGTGTCGGTCAATCTGAGCGTCAAAGTTGCCAACCACAGCGTGCAGCGTGGCGTGCAATTGCTGCCAAATGTCAAAAACATCATTGCTGTGGCCTCAGGCAAAGGCGGCGTGGGCAAAAGTACCACCGCTGTCAATCTGGCTTTGGCTCTGGCGGCTGAAGGTGCGAGCGTCGGTTTGCTTGACGCCGATATTTACGGCCCCAGCCAGCCCATGATGATGGGCATTGAGGGGCGGCCCGAGAGCGTGGATGGCAAAAACATGGAGCCGATGGAAAATTTTGGCATCCAGGTCATGTCAATTGGTTTTCTGGTGGCACAAGACGAAGCCATGATCTGGCGCGGCCCCATGGCCACCCAGGCGCTGGAACAGCTCTTGAGGCAGACCAATTGGCGCGACCTGGATTATTTGATTGTTGACATGCCGCCAGGCACGGGTGATATTCAGCTCACATTGAGCCAGCGCGTTCCCATCACGGGTGCGGTGATCGTCACCACGCCGCAAGACATCGCGCTGCTGGACGCCAAAAAAGGCATCAAGATGTTTGAAAAAGTCGGCGTGCCGATATTGGGTATTGTTGAAAACATGGCGGTGCATATTTGCAGCAAATGCGGTCACACCGAGCATATTTTTGGCGAAGATGGCGGCAAAAAATTGGCCGCAGATTACAAGATGGACTACCTGGGTGCGCTGCCGCTGGACATGCAAATTCGTTTGCAGGCAGACAACGGCAGGCCGACCGTGGTGGCTGACCCGGACGGCGAAGTGGCGGGTATTTACAAAGCCATTGCCCGCAAAATGGCGATCACTGTGGCGGCGAAGGCCAAAGACTTTTCAGCCAAGTTCCCGACCATCAAGATATCCAAAGATACTTGAACAGTTGCGTGTGCCAGTCATCGGGAGCG
>JANMIH010000296.1:0-1693 GCA_031375685.1 Polaromonas sp.
CTGGGCAGCAGCGCATGCCATGACCAAGCCGAAAACTATCCATTTATTCATGTC
Organism: Polaromonas sp.; assembly: GCA_031375685.1. GTDB lineage: Bacteria > Pseudomonadota > Gammaproteobacteria > Burkholderiales > Burkholderiaceae_C > Polaromonas. The sequence continues at coordinate 55 of JANMIH010000296.1, forward strand.
AATGTGGTGTCCACAGTACGTCTGTCAAGTGCCAAAAACTCCGCAGACTGCATCTCGTTCAATCGGGAAATGGTACGCGGAAACTCATGCGCCAGCGGACCCTCTGTGTACAACGCTTCAGGGGGCGTTTCTGCCGACAAGATGAGTTTGACACGCCTGTCGTAAAGAACATCAATCAGCCAGGTAAAGCGCCGGGCTTCGGAGGCCATTCGCGGCGGCATGGCTGGCACATCGCTGAGCAACACGGTATGAAATTGCGTGGCGATCTCAAGGTAATCGTTTTGTGATCTGGGTCCACCACACAGTGTTTTAAAGTCAAACCACACCAGGCCACCCGCCTTGCGGCGTGCGTGAATCAGGCGTGATTCGATTTGAAGAACCGGGTTTTCGTCTTTGGATTCGGCCAGCCGATTGAACGCCTCCAGCATCTCCTGATCAGCATTTGCTCCCAGCGGCGTGTGGTACAGGTTGACCTGTTCCATCGTCCGGCGACGATAGTCTGTGCCGTTGTCCACGCATAACACCTCCAGATGTGCGTTCAGCAGTGCAATGGCAGGCAAAATCCGGTCGCGGTGCATACCGCCGGGGTACAAGTCATCAGGCTTGAAGTTTGATGTGGTGACAAAACCAACACCGTTGTCAAACAGCGCGCTCAGCAGGCGATGCAGGATCAAGGCGTCGGTGATCTCGGCCACATGAAACTCGTCAAAGCAGATCAGCTTGTAGCGCTTGGCCATGCGCTTGCCCAGCTCGTCCAGCGGGTTGACGGTGCCTGCCAGGTCACGCAGTTCGCGGTGGACTTCGCGCATGAACTCGTGAAAATGCAGCCGGGTTTTACGCCTGATGGGCACAGCGTTGTAAAAGCAGTCCATCAGAAAGCTCTTGCCACGCCCTACCCCGCCGTACATGTACACACCACGCGGCGTGTCAGGGTGGTGAATCAGCTTTTTGAAAGCATTGGAACGCTGTTCTTTGTAGTCGGCCCATTCAAGGGCACAACGCTCCAGTGCGTCAACCGCGCGCAGTTGAGCCGGGTCGGGCGCATACCCCCTGGCCACCAGTTCTGCTTCATAGGCTTGCTTAACACTCAAAATACAGCATTCTGATTGCTATACTATCAGGAGCTGCTTGCGCACGTATTCATTGGTCTAGAGGCCAAATTAATGCCTGAAAACAGCCTAAAAAGCATCAAATATGCCCTTTGGCGCATTAAAAGTTCAAAGTACGCTTGTCAACCGCCAGCGCCGCCTCTTTGGTGGCTTCACTCAGTGACGGGTGCGCATGGCAGATGCGGGCAATGTCCTCGCTGCTGGCCCTGAATTCCATCGCCACCACGCATTCGGCAATCAGCTCACTGGCCATCGGGCCGACGATATGAACGCCCAAGATCTCGTCGGTTGCTGCGTCGGCCAGCATTTTGACCATGCCGGTCGTGTCTCCCAGTGCCCGCGCGCGGCCGTTGGCCAGGAAGGGAAAGGTACCTGCCTTGTAGGCTTTGCCAGCAGCCTTGAGCTGCTCTTCGGTTTGGCCAACCCAGGCAATCTCAGGGTTGGTGTAAATGACCCACGGAATGGTGTTGAAGTTGACATGCCCGTGCTGGCCAGCAATGCGTTCAGCCACGGCAACGCCCTCTTCCTCA
>JANMIH010000339.1:0-3890 GCA_031375685.1 Polaromonas sp.
AAACGCCCCAAGCCGGGCGAGCGACGGGTGCAAATTTTGCAGGCGCTGGCCAGCATGCTGGAGCAGCCCGGTGCTGAGCGCATCACCACATCAGCCCTGGCCGCCAGGCTTGAAGTCAGTGAGGCCGCACTATACCGCCACTTTGCCAGCAAGGCGCAAATGTTTGAGGGGCTGATTGAGTTCATTGAGCAAAGCGTTTTTACCCTCGTCAACCAGATTGCCGAACGTGAGCCAGACCCTGCCTTGCGCAGTCGCCGCCTGGTGACGATGGTGCTGCAATTTGCTGAAAAAAACCCCGGCATGACCCGTGTGATGGTGGGTGACGCCCTGGTGTTTGAAAATGACCGCCTGCAAGAACGCATGAACCAGTTTTTTGACAAGCTGGAGTCCAGCCTGAAGCAAAGCCTGCGCGATGCCAGTGCCGCCAGCGGGGCGGCCACACCCACGGTGGATGCGCAGGTCAGGGCGTCAGTTGCCACCGCCTTCATGGTCGGCCGTTTGCAGCGTTTTGCCCGCTCGGGCTTCAAGCGGCTGCCGTCAGAGCACCTGGAAGCCAGTCTGGCAACGATTCTGGCTTGATGGCTGGCTGGTAGAAGTTGTAGCTTGCTATTATTTTGGGAGCTGCTTGAGCCTGTATTTGTTGGGGTAAAGATCAATTTGATAAAGGACTCTTTGATGAAGCTCGTTCGCTATGGCAACCCCGGCAAAGAAAAGCCTGGCCTGATAGATGCTGAAGGCAAGCTGCGTGACTTGAGTGCACATGTCAAAGACATTGGCCCGGCCCAGCTCAGCGATGCGGCTTTGGCCAAACTGCGCAAAATCAAAACTGCCAGCCTGCCACGGGTCAAGGGTTCGCCACGCATGGGTTGCCCGGTCTCTGGCACGCCCAAGTTCATCGCCATTGGCCTGAACTACGCCGACCACGCAGCAGAATCTGGTATGCCGATTCCCAAAGAGCCGATTGTTTTCCTGAAGGCCACCAGCTGCATTCAGGGCCCAAACGATCCGGTCATGTTGCCCAAAGGGTCGGTCAAAACAGATTGGGAAGTGGAGTTGGGCGTGGTCATCGGCACACGCGCACGCTATGTTTCGCAAAAAGACGCGCTCAACCATGTGGCGGGGTACTGCACCATCAATGACGTGAGCGAGCGTGAATTTCAGATCGAGCGCGGCGGCACCTGGGACAAGGGCAAGGGCTGCGACACTTTCGGGCCGATCGGGCCGTTTTTGGTAACGCGCGACGACTTGCCCAACCCGCAAAAACTCAGCATGTGGCTGGACTTGAATGGCAAGCGCATGCAAACCGGTTCTACCAGCACCATGATTTTCAGCGTCGCCAAAATCATCAGCTACGTCAGCCAGTTTATGACGCTGGAGCCCGGTGACATCATTACCACGGGCACGCCGCCGGGCGTCGGCATGGGCATGAAGCCTGCGCTGTATGTGAAAAAGGGCGATGTCATGACGCTTGGGATCGAGGGCTTGGGCGAACAACGTCAGGTGGTGATGTCGTTCAAACTGTAAATGCGGTTTTATGAATGTTTAATATCAAAAAGACGCGACTTTTTGATATTAAGCTATAAAATAGTCGAATGAAACGCTATCTCGACGATCTGATCAAGCGTGACCTCACTAAAAAAATGGTGTTTGTCACGGGCGCTCGGCAGGTGGGTAAAACCACCTTGAGCCGGATGTTGCTGGCCGACACGTCGGGTCAATACCTCAACTACGACGTGGCAGATGACCGTGCCGTCATCTCGCGCGCCAACTGGCGTCCACAAGCCAGGCTGCTGGTGCTGGACGAGATCCACAAAATGCCAGACTGGAAACCTTGGCTCAAAGGCGTGGTGGATGGCAAGCCTGACAAGCAGCAACTGCTGGTTACGGGCAGCGCACGACTGGACACGTTTCGCCAGGCGGGTGAATCGCTGGCGGGTCGCTTTTTTGCATGGCGTTTGCATCCGATCTCTGTGCGGGAATGGTGTGTGCAAATGGGCGCAAAGCCAGACGATGCACTGACCCATCTGCTGGCTCGCGGCGGCTTTCCAGAGCCCTGTCTTGCCGAAAACGATGATGAGGCGCAGCGCTGGCGCTTGCAATATTTTGACGGTCTGATAAGAAACGACGTGCTGGAGTTTTCACGGCTGCATGAACTTACCGCGATGCGGTTGTTCACTGAAGTGCTCAGGCAGCGCGTAGGCGCGCCACTTTCGCTAGCGTCGATTGCGCGCGACTTGAATGTGTCGCCCATCACCCTCAAACGTTACCTTGAAATTCTGGAGGCTTTGTACATCGTCTTTGTTGTACGACCCTGGCATCACAACATTGCGCGGGCGACATTGCAAGCGCCTAAAGTGTATTTTTTTGACGCGGGACTGGTGCAGGGTGACGAAGGCATTCGATACGAGAATCTGGTAGCCTGCCACTTGCTTAAGCATGTGCATTGGCAACAAGATGCCAAAGGGAAAGAAGTTGATCTGCATTACGTGCGAACCAAGGACGGTGCAGAGGTTGACTTTTGCCTGAGCCACAAAGCTCCTGGTGGCGACACACTGACGCATCTGGTCGAATGCAAGCTAGGCGATAACAAACCGCACACCGCCTTGAAGCGCTTTGCCGGGCAATGGTCAGATGCGCACGCCGTTCAAGTAGTGCGCAACCTGCAGCACGACGAGGATCACGGGCAGATTAAAGTGAGGTCGGCCGCGACGTGGTTACAAGGACTGGATGTTTGATGAATCAGGGTTTACCCGTTATCTGCCTAGATAACCGCCCCTAGAAAACGGTATTTCCATCGAAAAAAACTCGCTTGCCTGCAAACTGCTGCAAAATAGAACGACCGTTCGTTTTATTTCCTCTACTCAATTTGCACGCCATGGCTGTTGTCGAACTCTCTGTTAAACCTGCCCGCGCTGGATTGCTCCCGGCTGGCGGCGCAGTGGTGCACAAAGGCCAGCAAACCAAAGCGGCCATTGTGGACGCAGCCTTGGGTCTGGCCACACAAATTGGCCTGGAAGGCTTGAGCATTGGCGCGCTGGCTGAGGTCATGCGCATGAGCAAGTCCGGCGTGTTTGCGCATTTTGGCTCGCGTGAAGAGCTGCAAATATCGGTCATTCGTGAGTATTACGCCCGCTTCGAAGTGGAGGTGTTTTACCCAGCTTTGCAGGCAGCCAGAGGCATGCCGCGCCTGAAGGCACTGTTTCAAAACTGGATGAACCGTACCTCGGTCGAAATTGATTCAGGCTGCCTGTTCATCAGCGGCGCAGTGGAGTTTGACGACCGGCCCGGCCCGGTGCGTGACGCGCTGGCCGGCTCCGTCAAAACCTGGCTGGCCGCCATTTTCAGGGCGCTGGTGCAAGCCAAGGAAACAGGCCATTTGCGCGCTGATGCTGACCCACACCAGATGGCGTTTGAAATCCATGGCCTGATTTTGGCGCTGCACTACGAAGCACGATTTTTGAAAACCCCCGGTTCTGTGGCGAGAGCACACACCGGTTTTGCCAACATTCTGGCGCGCTACGGCAGCGCCTCAACCAACACCTGATCTTCATTTTTAAGGAGTATTGACATGCCTATTTACAACCCCCCCCTGCGCGACATGCAATTTGTGATGCACGAAGTGCTCAAAGTGTCTGAAGAGCTCAAGCCGATGACCAAGTACGCCGATGCGGACGTTGACACCATCAACGCCGTGCTGGAAGAAGGGGCGAAATTTGCTACCGAGGTCATCTTCCCGCTCAACATCAGTGGTGACCAGGAAGGCTGCAAACTGGACATCAAAACCCACGCCGTCACCACACCCAAAGGCTTTAAAGAAGCCTACGCCAAGTATGTTGAAGGCGGCTGGCCAGCATTGAGCTGCGACCCAGCCTTCGGTGGCCAGGGCTTGC
>JANMIH010000354.1:0-12941 GCA_031375685.1 Polaromonas sp.
GCTCAACTATACTGAAGGGATGAACCGTATTGTTCTTTATTATGAAGATTTTGGACAATGGAACGAGATGCTGGATAAAGTTTTTGCATTTTTACAGGTAAGCCCCCTTACTTTGCAACCGGTTTTAAACAAAATCGCGCGGTCAGCCTGTTCAAGCGCTTCACTGAAGCCGATGGCCACTTCATACACGCCAGGACCGGTCTCGGTGTGCAGGCCTTCTATCGGCACACCAAAGGCCAGCATCTCGTCCATGATGGCTTTGGAAAATTCACGGTTCTGGTTCATGCGCAGCAAGGAGTAACCAAACATGCCCGGCGTGAGCTGTTCAGGCCCCACGCCTTTTTTGGCGGCCCAACTTTGCGGCGTTTCCAAAAAGTTGAACCACTCAAACTCCATACCCGTCAGGGCTGAGAAGCCCATTTTTTCAGCCCGTTTGAGCACCCGCTTGAGCGTCTGGCGTGGGCACACCGCATGCGGCGTGCCGTCGGCGTTGACGAACTCGCCCAGGAAAAACGGTACGCCGTCGTCCCAGGGCACGTGGCGGAAAGTCGCCAGGTCCAGCCGCGCCAACGCATCCGGAAAGCCGTGCTGCCAGCCTGTGACGGAGGTGTTGTCATAGCAGCTGTCCATCATGTCCCAGCCCAGCACCACATCACAAAAACCAAAACCGCCTGCGGGGTAGGGCTCGGCCGCGCCAAAAAACTTGTCTTTGTGCAGGTACTTGCCGCGCAGCACACCGTCGATGTCACTGACTGCCACCTTGACTTTGGCCGCGCCAGATTTTTGAATGGCTGCAACAGCGGGGTGAAGTTTGCTTGCCATGACTTGTTCCTGGTTTTTAAGTGACTGCAGGTGCGGCAGAGGTGATGCCCATCTCAAGCAGTGCGCCCGCAATGGCCTGCACCGCCTGTTCGATCTCACGCGGGCCAATGGCGCCAATGCAGCCCACCCGAAAAGTTTCTACCTGGGTCAGTTTGCCTGGGTACAGGACAAACCCGCGTTCGCGCGCTGCCATGTAGAAGGTTTTGAAGTCGTAGCGTTTGTCTGCTGGTGCATGAAACGTGACGATGATCGGTGCTTGAATCGCTGGATCCAAAAAGGGTTTGAAACCCAGCTTGGCCATGCCTTCAATCAGGGTGTTGTAGTTGGCGGAGTAGCGCGCCAGGCGGGCGGGCTGGCCACCTTCTTCTTCAAACTGCGCAATCGCCTCTCTCAGTGCCACCACCACATGGGTGGGTGGCGTAAACCGCCACTGCGTGGTTTTTTCCATGTAAGCGTACTGGTCATACAAGTCCATGGCCAGCGACTGGCTGCGGCCTGCGCAGCCTTCCAAAATCGCCTTGCGTATAAAAACAAAACCCATGCCGGGTACGCCCTCCAGGCACTTGCCGCTGGCGGCCACCAGCGCATCAAACCGCAGGGTACGCGCGTCAATCGGCAGTGCTGCAAACGAGCTCATCGCATCAACAATCAGCCCCTTGCCATGGGCTTCGCAAACGTCGGCAATTTCTTGCAAGGGGTTGAGCACCCCCGCGCCGGTCTCACAGTGGATCAGCACCACATGGGTGACGCTGCTGTCCTGTTGGAGCTTGTCGGCCAATGCGGCAGGCGAGACCTGTGCTGCCTCATCAAAAGGCATCAGAGTACAGCGCCGCCCCATCAGCGTGGCCAGCTTTGCAGCGCGTTTGCAGTACGCGCCGTTGTCCAGCACCAGCACATGGCCGTCTTGCGGCACGACTGTTGCCACGGCGGCTTCAACACTGAAAGTACCACTGCCTTGCAACGGCACGACCACATGAGAGTCATGCCCATGGATGATGCTGAGCAGGCTGCTGCGGACACTGGCGGTCACAGCATTGAAGTCTGCGTCCCATGAGCCCCAGTCTTTGAGCATGGCCAGCTTGGTGCGCAGCGTCGTGGTTAACGGGCCGGGGGTGAGGAGGATTTTGTCTCTGTCCATATTTTTATGTGTCGTGAGAAAGTGATTGATTGCGTGTTGAACTGCAAGCAGGGGCCGCGGAACCGGCTTTGCCGGGCCGCAGGCGCAGCGGCCCCCTCGGGGGGCAGGGCGCTACACGCAGTGAGCAACCGTGGGGGCATCATTTCTTCCATGCTTGCGTGTGACGGTTGACCCACCATCCTAATGCCATGAACAAAAGCGTGGCAAATGTTGACACCAGGCCGATCAACACCGCCATCGCCGCCGCTGCGCCCATTTCTCCCGCTTCATCCAGGTTCAAGATCGCGATGGAAGCCACCTTGGTGTCGGGCGAATATAAAAATACCACTGCAGAAATGGTCGTCATGGCGTTGATAAAAAAGTAACGGGCAATGTCAATCAGCGAGGGGGTGCAAATTGGCAGCGTCACACGCCAGAAAGTTTTATAAAACGGGACTTTGAGTGATGCACTCACCGCCTCAAACTCGCCATCCAGGCTCTTTAACGCCGTGACTGCTGTCAAATGCCCCGTCGTGTAAAAGTGAACGATGGTGCACAGGGTGAGCAGTGACATGGTGTGGTACAGACCCCCCAGCGGGTTACCGTGCTCATTAAAAAAGAATATATAGCCCAAGCCCAGTACCAAACCTGGTACCGCCATTGGCAGCATGGCCAGCATGCGCACCACGCCGCGCAGGCCGTCCATGCCCTTGGTTTTTTCAAGCAGGTATGCGCCGAGAAAGACCAGGGCCGTTCCAAACACAGCCGTGCCTGCCGCCATCTTCAGGCTGTTGACAAAACCCACGCCCACCTTTGCATCGACCAGGCCCATCGTGTAATGCCGCAAACTGGGCGTCAGGTTGTAGGGCCAAAAACTGGCAAATGAGGCAAACACGGCCATGCCCAACATGGCCAGCACCAAAAAGGCAATCACGCAGCAATACGCCGTCATCAGCGCATCGTAGCCACGCGATGGCTTGGCTCTGTAGGGCACGGCGCGGGCGGTCAGCATGGCGGTTTGGCGTTTGCTGACATAGCCGTCAACAGCAAACGTCAGTACCGCTGGCAGCAACAGCAAAATGGCCACCACAGCGCCTTTGGCAAAGTCTTGTTGGCCAATCACCAGTTTGAAGACATCGGTCGCCAGCACATTGAAGTTGCCACCAATCACTTTGGGAATACCAAAGTCGGTAATAACCAATGTGAAAGTCACCAGCGCCGCAGAGATCAAACCGTACTTGGCACCGGGCAGCGTGATGGTGAAAAACTTGCGCGTAGCACTTGTCCCCATGGCATCAGCTGCCTGGTACAGGCGTGCATCAGAAAGGCTCAAGGCTGTGACCAGAATCATCAACGCGTGGGGAAACACCGCAAAGCATTCAGCAATCACGATGCCTGGCGCACCGTAAATCTGATCGATACCCACGGCCTGCATCCAGCTTTTAAGCACGCCCTGATTGCCAAACCAGTAAATCAATGAAATCGCCGACAGCAGAGACGGCGCCAGCAGCGGGATCAGCGTGATGCCGCGAAACAGCGCCTTGTATGGCATGCATGACCGCGTCAGGGCATAGGCAAAACCAAATGCCAGCGGAACAGCAATCAGCGTGACCAGACCTGACACCCAGATGCTGTTCCACAAGCTTTCAAGCAAGGCAGGTGTCTGGGCGTAGGCGACAAAGTTGTTAAACCAGACGAATTGGCCCGCTTTGCCCTCCAGGGCCTGCTTCAAAATAGCCAGCAGCGGGGCTGCCAGAAAAGCCAGCAAGACAACAGCAATCAACCCCAAAAGCGCATGCCCCAAGTAGTCAACCCAATGGGTCTGCTGTTTGACAGCAGGACGCAAAGTGGCAGCTTGCATCAAAAGACCTTGATGCGCTCGGGCATCAACTTGAGCTTGAGTGCCGAGCCAACCTGCAAGCTCTGTTCAGATAAAAAGTTCAGCGACAAATAGACCGTGAGCTTGTGCGCACCCAGATCAGGCGAGCGCACATGCACATGGCAGAACGATCCCAGGAATTCGATTTTTTCAAGCGTTGCGTCAAACACATGTTCGTCGCCGTCAACAATCGGTCTGGCCAGCACGTCTTCAGGGCGCAGGTAGATTTTCACGTCCCGGTCTGCGCCGCTGCAAGGCAGGCAAAGCGCTCCAAAGCGCAACGCGCCGTTTGCCACGCGCGCAGGCAGCACATTGACCTTGCCGACAAAGTCGGCCACGAAAGGTGAGGCGGGCTCGCGGTAAATCTCCATTGGCGTGCCCACCTGCTCAATCACACCATGGTTCATCACCACAATACGGTCCGCCACACTCAGGGCTTCTTCCTGGTCATGCGTCACCATGATGGTGGTCACGCCCAATGTTTGTTGCAAGGCCCGAATCTCCTGACGCAGGCGAACCCGTTCCAGGGCATCAAGCGCCGACAAAGGTTCATCCAGCAACAACAAACCGGGCGATGTGGCCAGAGCGCGTGCCAGGGCGATACGCTGCTGCTGGCCGCCAGACAACTGACTCGGGTACTTGCCTTCACTGCCGGGCAAACCTACCAGCTTGACCAGCTCTGTCACGCGCTTTAACGCCTTGGCTTTGGGCGTTTTGCGGTTCACCAGGCCGTAGGCGACGTTGTCAGCCACACTCAGGTTAGGAAACAGCGCATAGCTTTGAAACACAATGCCATAGTCACGCAGCGCGGGTGGCAGGCGCGAGATGTCTTTGCCGTTTTGATGCACCTCGCCCGCAGTTTGCACATCCAGCCCGGCAATGATGCGCAGCAGCGTGGTCTTGCCGCAGCCTGACGGGCCCAAAAAGCAGACAAACTCACCCTTGCGAATGTCCAGATTGATGTCTTGCAGTGCCGTAAAAGCGCCAAATTCTTTACGAATTTGGCGCAGCGTAAGAAACAAGTCTGAGCTCATTCGCTACGGGAGGGCTACCTCTTCTCGCTTTTACTGTTGTAGCGCTTCGTCCACTCAGCCAGCACACGCTCACGGTTTTCAGCTGCCACGTTGAAGTCCATTTTCACCAAGCGTGACTCATAGTCTTTAGGAATATTTGGCAGGGGTGACGCCAAGCCAGGCTGTGCCGTGATCGCAAAGTTCTTGCCGTACAAAATCATCGCGTCTTTACTGGTAGCCCAGTCGGCCAGTTTTTTGGCAGCATCGAGTTTTTTGGTGCCTTTGTGAATCGCAAATGCTTCCAGGTCCCAGCCCAGGCCTTCTTTCGGGAAGATCAGATCAATCGGTGCGCCCTTGGCCTTGTTGGCATTGCCGCGGTATTCAAACGAAATGCCCATGACAAACTCACCACTTGACGCCATGTTGCAAGGCTTGGAGCCTGAATGGGTGTACTGGGCAATGTTTTCATGCAGTGCGTCCATGTACTTCCAGCCGCCGCCCTTGCCGTTATCGTCGCCAAACAAAGTCAACCAAGCCGTGACGTCAAAGTAGCCGGTTCCGCTGGATGCGGGGTTGGGCATCACGATCTGGCCTTTGTAAATCGGCTTGATCAGGTCTTTCCAGGTTTCAGGTTTTGGCAAATTCCGCTTTTGTGCCTCGACGGTGTTAAAGCAGATCGTCGCGCCCCAGACGTCCATGCCAACCCACGAAGGCACCTTCTTTGGGTCGCGGTACTTCATCATGATCGCGTCAAGGTTCAGCGGCGCATACGGCTCCAGCATGCCCTGCTTGTCGAGCAGTGCCAGGCTGGATGCAGCCACACCCATCACGGCATCGGCTTGCGGGTTGGCCTTTTCAGCCAGCAGCTTGGCGGTGATCACGCCTGTCGAGTCACGCACCCACTTGATCTCGATTTCAGGGTTGACCTTGTTAAAGCCTTCCTGGTAAGCCTTGAGCTGGTCTGTTTCAAGTGCGGTGTAAACCAGCAATTGTGTTTTTTGGGCAAAAGCAGTGCTAGATAAAGCCAGCAAACCTGTGGCGGCCAATGCCGTGACAAGGGATTTGAAGCGAGATGTAAAACCAGTGATGGAGCGCATACATGTCCTTTATAAAAACCGCGATTGTGTGACCCGTCCGTGTCAGTGGCGTGACATTGGCGTGACAGTTTTGCGCATGTTGCAAACGGTCAAAACAATTCACGATAATTTGATGCTGACCTTATTATTTTGTCAATTGTTTATTGCAGATTGTTGACAATCACTAAATTTATGCTTCAATTTGAGCCATGAATGCTGTCCTGAAATCAACCCTTGCACTGCTTCAAAGCAGCTCTCTCACCACCGTGGTGCAGCAGGAAATTGAACGCGCTATTTTGGTGGGTGAATACGAGCCCGGCAGCAAACTGATCGAGGCCACGCTGGCTGAAAAAATGGGCGTGTCGCGCGGCCCGGTTCGCGAGGCCTTTCGCATGCTTGAAGAAGCCGGCCTGGTACGCAATGAAAAAAACCGGGGCGTTTTTGTCCGCGACATTCCGATCGACGAAGCCGTTGAAATTTTTGACCTGCGCGCCGTGATGGATGAGCTGGTGGGCCGGCAGCTTGCCAGCAACATCACGCCTGCGCAAACCAAAGTGCTCAAAGGGCTGGTCGACGCGATGGAAAAGTCAGTCAAGGCGCAAGACGCGCACGGCTACCATTTGCAAAATCTGCATTTTCATGACCAGCTGGTGGAAATGGCCGGCAACCGCAAGCTGACCGAGATCTACCGCAAGCTGATCAAGGAGCTGTCGCTGTTCAGGCGCTTGAATCTGGCAGATGGCTGGCTGATGCCCGTCTCAAGCAACGAGCATCGGCAAATCGTCAAGGCCATCACCTCGGGCGATGCTGATGCTGCTGGCCGCGCCATGTTCAAGCATGTGATGCAAAGCAAGGAACGCACGATTGCCAACGACATGCGGCGGCGGGCCGCGTTGGACGGCCAGACGCCACAACCTGCCAAGCGGCTGGCTGTTAAAACAGCCAAGGCAGCCCCTTCAAAAACCAGGAAAGAAAGCACCAAACGTGACAAGCGCTGAATTGAATCTGAACGACCGGCCCTACAAGTTGCCATCCCAACCCACCGTGGTGGTGTGTGTGGATGGCTGCGAGCCCGACTACGTGGCGCAAGCCGTTGCAACAGGCCACATGCCTTGGCTCAAGCGCACGCTGGCCTTGGGCTCTGGCTTGACGGCCGATTGCGTGGTGCCCAGTTTTACCAATCCGAATAACTTGTCCATCGTTACCGGTGTACCGCCCAGCATCCACGGCATTTGCGGCAACTATCTGTATGACACCGCCACAGGCACCGAGGTCATGATGAACGACCCCAAGTGGTTGCGCGCACCCACGCTGCTGGCCGCACTGGCCGATGCGGGCAAGTCAGTCGCCGTGATCACCGCCAAAGACAAGCTGCGCACCCTGCTGGGCCACAAGATGACCGGCATCTGCTTTTCTGCTGAAAAGGCCGATCAGGTCAACCTGGCGCAAAACGGTATTGAAAACGTACTGGCACTGACGGGTCTGCCCCTGCCCAGCGTGTACAGCGCCGACCTGTCTGAGTTTGTGTTTGCAGCAGGTGTGAAGATCATGCAGACCAGCAGGCCGGACGTGATGTACCTGTCCACCACCGACTACGTGCAGCACAAACACGCGCCGGGCACTGCTGGCGCCAATGCTTTTTACCAAATGATGGACGGCTACCTGGGCCAGCTTGAGGCCATGGGCTGCGTGATTGCCCTGACGGCGGACCACGGCATGAACGCCAAGGTCGCCATGGACGGCACGCCCGACGTGATTTACCTGCAAGACTGGTTTGACGGCTGGCTTGGCAAGTCAGTGGCGCGTGTGATTTTGCCGATCACTGACCCGTATGTGGTGCATCACGGCGCACTGGGTTCGTTTGCCACGGTGTATCTGCCTGAGGGTGCAGATGTGGGCGCTGCCTGCAAAAAACTGGCGGCACACAAAGGCATTGAAGTCGTGCTGCCCCGCGCGCAAGCTGCCGAGCGCTTTGAGCTGCCCGCTGACCGCATTGGCGACATGGTGGTGGTGTCCGAGCGCTTCACGGTCATGGGTACATCGGCATCGCGCCACGACCTGACGGCGCTTGAAGTGCCGCTGCGCTCGCATGGTGGCATCAGCGAGCAGCGCGTGCCGCTGATTTTGAACCGTGCCATGCCGGCGCTTGACCGCGCACGTCGGTTTCGCAATTTTGACGCCTTTGACTTGGCCCTGAACCATGCCCAGTGACATTGCGGCATACATCCGCGACCACCATCTGAATGCCATGCGCCTGGCAGGCCGCAAGGTCGGCGCAGAGCGCAGTGGTGACCGGGTCATTGAGATTTTCAACCCCTACACCGAACAACGGATAGGCACCGTGCCCAAGGCCACGCTTGACGAAGTGCGTGACACCTTTGCAGCAGCACACGCCTGCAAACCCACCCTGACCCGCTACGAGCGCGCCGCCATTTTGAACCGCGCCGCCGCCATCATCAAAACCCGGCTCGATGAGGTGGCGAACCTCATCACCGCCGAGTCTGGCCTGTGTCTGAAAGATTCGATTTACGAGGCAGGGCGCGTCAGCGATGTGCTGCTGTTTGGCGCCACAGAGGTGCTGAAGGACGACGGCCAGATTTTCAGTTGTGACCTGACACCGCACGGCAAACAGCGCCGCGTGTACACACACCGCTCGCCGCTGCTGGGCGTGATCACCGCCATCACGCCGTTCAACCACCCGATGAACCAGGTGGCGCACAAGGTCGTGCCCAGCATCGCGACAAATAACCGCATGGTGCTCAAGCCGTCTGAAAAAGTGCCGTTCTCAGCCATTTTGTTTGCCGACATCCTGTATGAAGCCGGGCTGCCGCCGGAGATGCTCAGCGTCATCACCGGCGACCCGCGTGAGATTGCCGACGAACTGATCACCCACCCGCTGGTTGAACTGGTCACCTTCACCGGTGGTGTGGCGATTGGCAAGTACATTGCGTCAAAAGCCGGTTACCGCCGCGTGGTGCTGGAGCTGGGCGGTAACGACCCCATCATCGTGATGGAAGACGCCGACATTGACGAAGCCTCAACACTCGCCGTGCAAGGCTCGTACAAAAACTCCGGCCAGCGCTGCACCGCCGTCAAGCGGCTGCTGGTGCATGAGGCTGTCGCCAGCGAATTTGTAGAACAGGTATTGGCAAAAACACTGGCTTGGAAGCATGGCGACCCAACAGACAAAGCCAGTGACATGGGCACCGTCATTGACGCACAAGCCGCCATGCTGTTCGAGTCGCGCGTCAACGAAGCCGTGGCCCAGGGTGCCAAACTGCTGGCCGGTAACCAGCGCCGTGGCGCACTGTATTCACCCACGCTGCTTGACCATGTGTTGCCGCAGATGACGGTGGCCATGCAAGAAACCTTTGGCCCGGTGTCGCCCGTCATTCGTTTCAAGACGATTGAAGAAGCGATACAGATTTCAAACGGAACGGCCTACGGGCTGTCAAGCGCGGTGTGTACCAACCGGCTCGACCACATCAACCGCTTTGTCAGTGAGTTGCATGTGGGCACGGTCAATGTGCGTGAAGTGCCCGGCTACCGGCTCGAGCTCACGCCCTTTGGCGGCATCAAGGACTCTGGCTTGGGCTACAAAGAAGGCGTGCAGGAAGCCATCAAGAGTTTTACCAATTTGAAAACATACTCCATGCCATGGCACTGACCCTGCAAGACATTGAACGCCTGTTTGACGAGCGCGGCCACGAGCAATACAGCGGCGAGCCGGTCACGCAACTACAGCACGCGCTGCAAACCGCAGCCTTGGGCGAGGCTGAAAGCGCCAGTGATGCACTGGTCACGGCAGCGCTTCTACACGACCTGGGCCACCTGCTGCACGACCTGGGCGACACGCCGTCACTGCACGGCGTGGACGACGTACACCAGTACCGCGTGCTGCCGTTTTTGCGCAACCTGTTTGATGATGAAGTGCTCAACGCCATCAAGTTGCATGTCGACGCCAAGCGCTACCTGTGCGCGGCGCGCCCAAGCTACCACGCCAGCCTGTCGGTTGACTCCAAACGCAGTCTGTTACTGCAAGGCGGCATTTACAGTGCTGACGAGGCCGCTGCCTTCATCACCCAGCCCGGCGCGCAAGACGCCGTGCGCCTGCGGCTGTGGGACGACCTGGCCAAAGACGCAGCCATGACCACACCGCCCTTGAGCCACTTCATGCAGCGGGCCCAGCGCTGCGCCATGTCTGAAAGCGCGCTTGCAGCCTGACGCACTGGTCCTGACCTGGCCGGTGTTTGCGGCCGTGCTGTTTGGCGCACTGCTGCACGCCAGCTGGAACGCACTGGTCAAGTCCAGCAAAGACAAGTCGCTCGACATGGCCGTGATCCATGTCATCGCTTCCTTGCTGTCGATACCGCTGATCGCCCTGGTTGGCTGGCCCAGCGCAGCGGCCTGGCCTTTCATCCTCACGTCCGTCACCATTCACATCGCTTACTACATCGCCACCACCCAGGCCTACAAGCATGGCGACCTGGGGCTGACTTACCCGCTGATGCGCGGCGTGGCACCGCTGCTGGTGGCGCTGTCAGCCACCTACACCCTGCATGAAAAACTCTCACCCATCGCCTGGGCCGGTATTGTGGGCATCAGCTGCGGCGTGCTGGCCCTGGGGCTGACGCGGCAGGTCTGGCATGCCCCCAAGGCGGTGGGCTTTGCGTTGGCCAACGCCGTCATCATTGCCATTTACACCGTGGTTGATGCGCTGGGCGTGCGCGCATCAGGCAACGCCATTCAGTACATTGCCGCGCTGTTTTTGCTCGACGGCTGGCCGTTTGCGCTGCTGATGTTTGCCCGGCGCGGCAGGCCCATGCTGACCTACGCCCGCCAGCGCTGGCCCATTGCCAGCCTGGGCGCGCTGGCCTCGCTGGGCTCTTACGGCATCGCTCTGTGGGCCATGACCCGCGCGCCGGTGGCAACGGTGGCGGCGCTGCGGGAGACATCGGTGCTGTTTGCCGCCCTTCTGGGGGCCTGGTTTTTAAAAGAAGCGTTCACCGTGCGCCGCCTGGTCGGCGTCTGTTTGATCGTGGCCGGGGTGATGGCGGTACGGTTGGCTTGAAAAAAGACCACCCATTTAAACCATGCATTTATAGTATTTAACTCCTTATAATGCATGGATGATTGAACGCAACTTGCGCCCCGCTTTACTTGATGCGCTGGCCGACAACCCGGCTGTGGCACTGCTCGGCCCACGCCAGGCGGGTAAAACAACACTGGCCCGGCAAGTGGGCGATCAGTTGGCAAGCAGCATCTACCTTGATCTGGAAAGCCCGCAAGACCGACAAAAGCTTGCAAACCCCGAAGCCTATTTGCTGGCGCATGAAGACAAGCTGGTCATACTGGACGAGGTCCAGCACATGCCAGCGTTGTTTCAGGCGTTGCGCAGCTTGATCGACCAAGGGCGGCGCAGGGGCTTGCTCGCTGGGCGGTTTTTGCTGCTGGGCTCGGCGTTGGGCGAGCTGCTCCGGCAGTCAGGCGAAAGTCTGGCGGGCCGTGTTGCCTATCTGGAGCTGCCACCTTTTCAACCGCTTGAACTGACGCTTGAGGCGCAAGACCTGCTTTGGCTGCAAGGCGGTTTCCCCAGCAGCTTTCTGGCAATCTCGTTACCTAAAAGCATGGCCTGGCGGCAAAACCTGATCAACACCTATTTGCAGCGCGACATTCCCGCTTACGGCACGCGTGTCCCGGCTGAAACACTGCGCCGCCTGTGGACCATGCTGGCGCACAACCAAGGCGGGCTGCTGGATGTGTCGATGCTGGGTAAAAGCCTGATGCTGGACGCCAAGACGGTGCATCGCTACCTGGACATGTTTGTTGACCTGATGCTGCTGCGCCGCTTTACGCCATGGCATAGCAATGCAGGAAAGCGCATGGTCAAGTCGCCCAAGCTGTACATCCGTGATTCTGGGCTGGTGCATGCGCTGCTGGGCATTTTGGCGGCTGATGATCTGCTGGCGCACCCGGTGGTCGGCAATAGCTGGGAAGGCTTTGTCGTTGAGGCTTTGCTCAATGCAGCGCCCGTCAATACCAGTGCCGGTTTTTACCGTACCAGCAATGGTGCCGAGGTTGACCTGGTGATGAGCGTGCCCGGCCATGGCGTTTGGGCGATCGAGATCAAACGCGGCACAGGCAGCTCACCCAAGCGCGGCTTTTACA
This sequence comes from Polaromonas sp., assembly GCA_031375685.1. GTDB lineage: Bacteria > Pseudomonadota > Gammaproteobacteria > Burkholderiales > Burkholderiaceae_C > Polaromonas. The sequence continues at coordinate 12,076 of JANMIH010000354.1, forward strand.
GCGCCTGTGAAGATATTCAGCCTTCAAAGCGCTTCGTGGTGTACCCGGCGGGTGAGTCTTATCCGCTTGGCGAGGGCGTGCAGGCTGTGGGCTTACGCGCCATGATTGAACAGCTGCGCGAGTGCCACTTGCGGTAGCCAGGTTGATAGTTATTCATCCAATTCCGGCAATTTGCCGTGCGATTTAACTTCCTCTTTTTTTACCTTTCCTTCATGTCCGCTGTCCTCAACTCTGCCCGCCTTGAAGCCCGCCTGCCTGCCAATGTTCATAGCCTGCTCAAGCGGGCGGCTGAGCTTGAAGGCCGGAGCCTGACGGACTTTGTGGTCAGTGCCGCGCACGCCGCTGCCCAGCGGTCGATTGAAAATGCCGAGCTGCTGCGCTTGTCGGCCACTGACCAGGCGGCTTTTGCCGAGGCATTGATCAACCCAGCCAAACCCAATGCGGCTTTGAAGCGTGCTTTTGCACGGCAGCGCCAACTGATTGCTGGTTGACACGGATTGAACGCCGCAAAAGTACCTTTTCGGGTTGTGCCGCTCGATGCGTAGCACGACCGAAATCAGTTGTTATGCGGTACGACCGCGCTGGACGACTGCTTAAAAGCCAGGTTTTGCAAGACATCAAAAGGCGCGTTGCATCCTGCTTTGTGGCACTGGCAGCGGACGATTCGGTTGCCGGGTTCTATACGCTGGCAGCCACCAGCGTTGCGGCTTTGGTCAAGTAGCTCAATCCAAGGGTTAAATAAGGATTAAATCCAATGCTGTTCACTTAAGTAAATTTGCTATATCCTTGGGAATCATCATTTCCTTCAAAGGAGCGGCTCATGGCAGGCAAAGCAGCAACCTTGCAGTCCGGCGTTCGTCTTGCTG
>JANMIH010000391.1:0-8084 GCA_031375685.1 Polaromonas sp.
AACGCCGTGCTGGAAGAAGGTGCCAAATTTGCTACAGAAGTTGTGTTCCCGCTCAATATCAGTGGCGACGAAGAAGGCTGCAAGCTGGACATCAAAACCCACGCTGTCACTACCCCCAAGGGCTTCAAGGAAGCCTACGCCAAGTATGTTGAAGGCGGCTGGCCTGCGCTCAGCGGCGACCCAGCTTATGGCGGTCAGGGCTTGCCGTTGGTCATTAACCAGTGCTTTTATGAAATGCTCAACAGCGCTAACCAGGCCTGGACCATGTACCCCGGCCTCACGCATGGCGCACACGCTGCGCTGCACAGCCACGGCACAGAAGAACAAAAAGAGACCTACCTGCACAAAATGACCAGCGGTGAATGGACCGGCACCATGTGCCTGACCGAACCCCATTGCGGCACTGACCTGGGCCTGATGCGCACCAAGGCCGAAGCCCTGCCCGACGGCACCTACAAAATCACCGGCAACAAGATTTTCATCAGCGCTGGCGAGCACGACATGGCCGGCAACATCATTCACCTGGTGCTGGCCCGCCTGGTGGATGCACCCCCCGGCATCAAGGGCGTGAGCCTGTTCATCGTGCCCAAGTTCATGGTCAACAAAGACGGCTCACTGGGCGCACGCAACGGCATTTACTGCGGTGGCCTGGAGCACAAGATGGGCATCCACGGCAACGCCACTGCGCAAATCGTGCTCGACGGCGCGATTGGCACGCTGGTGGGTGCGCCCAACAAGGGCATGCAGGGCATGTTTGTGATGATGAATGCCGCCCGCCTGGGCGTGGGCAACCAGTCGCTGGGCCTGACCGAAGTGGCCTACCAGAACGCATTGGCCTACGCCAAAGACCGCACGCAAATGCGTTCCCTGTCAGGCGTCAAGGCCAAAGACAAACCGGCTGACCCGATCATCGTGCACCCCGACGTGCGCAAGATGCTGTTGACCGCCAAAGCCTATGCTGAAGGTGGGCGCGCGCTGGCGACTTATTGCGCGGTGCTGCTGGACAAAGAGCATGAGCACCCGGACGAGGCTGTGCGCAAGGAAAGCGGTGAGATTCTGTCGCTTTTGACCCCCATCGTGAAAGCCTTCCTGACAGACAACGGTCATATCTCCACCAATGCTTGCCTGCAGGTGTTTGGCGGCCACGGCTTTATCAAAGAGTGGGGCATGGAGCAGTTTGTGCGTGACAACCGAATCAACATGATTTATGAGGGCACCAACACCATCCAGTCGCTGGACTTACTGGGCCGTAAAGTGCTGAGCAACAACGGCGCAACCCTGAAGAAATTCGGCTTGTTTGTTGGTGCATTAGTTGCAGAAGAAGGCGTGAACGAAAAAATGGCCGAGTTCATCAACCCGCTGGCGGTGCTGGCCGAGCAGATGACCAAGTTCACCACCGAGCTGGGCTTCAAGGGCTTTCAGAACGCCGATGAAGTGGGTGCTGCTGCGGTGGACTATCTGCGGGTCGCCGGCCACCTGGTGTTTGGTTACTTCTGGGCGCGCATGGCGCAGGTCGCGCTGCGTGAGATCGCTGCGGGTAACACAGACAAGTTCTACATTGCCAAACTGCAAACCGCACGCTTTTACTTTGCCAAGCTGTTCCCTGAGACTGCAACCCTGATGCGCACCGCACGCAGCGGTGCCAAGTCGCTGATGGAAACTGACGAAGCGCTGGCTTGATCGCCCGGCCCAACACAAAGGTCATCATCATGCAAAAATTCACTGTTAAAAAAGTTGCCGTGCTGGGCGCAGGCGTGATGGGTGCACAAATTGCCGCGCATCTGGTCAACTGCAAAATCCCGGTTGTGCTGTTTGATTTGCCCGATAACAAGGCCCCCACGCTCGCCGCTGCGCGTGCGTCGCTGCCCCCCGAGGGGGCTGGTTCCACCTTGGGGCGGCCCGGCGGTGAACCAGGCCCAAAGAACGGTATCGTCACGCGAGCCATTGAGGGGCTGAAGAAACTCAAGCCCGCGCCCCTCGGCGTTGCGGAAGATGCGGCGTTGATTCAGCAAGCCAACTACGAAGAGCACATGGATGTGCTCAAAGAATGCGACCTGGTCATCGAAGCCATCGCCGAACGCATGGACTGGAAGACCGACCTTTATCACAAGATAGCGCCCTTCATTGCTGAAGGCGCGATTGTGGCCAGCAACACGTCTGGCCTGTCCATCACCAAACTGAGCGAAGCACTGCCCGAGTCGATCAAGCCGCGCTTTTGCGGCATTCATTTTTTCAACCCACCGCGCTACATGACGCTGGTCGAGCTGATCAACACACCGACCACCGGTGCGGCGGTTCTGGACGACCTGGAAGCATTTGTGACCAGCGGCCTGGGCAAAAACGTCATTCGCGCCCACGACACGCCCAACTTCATCGCCAACCGTGTCGGCATTGCCGGCATGCTGGCCATCATCAGGCAAACCGAAACGTTTGGTTTGACGTACGATGTGGTCGATGACTTGACGGGCAAAAAACTGGGCCGTGCCAGTTCGGGCACCTTCCGCACGGCGGACGTCGTGGGTCTGGACACCATGGCGCATGTGATCAAAACGCTGCAAGACAATTTGGGCGAGGGTAAAACGCCCGACCCGTTCGAGGGGATGTACGGCACACCGCCAGTCCTGGCCAAGTTGCTGGAGTCCAAAAGTCTGGGCCAAAAGACCGGCGCAGGTTTTTACAAAAAAGTCGGTCGTGATATTTTGCGGCTTGACCCTGAAAGCATGGAATACGTCGCTGGCGGCGCCAAGTCCAACGACGTGGTGGCGCGCATGCTTAAAAAGCCTGCGGGCGAACGCTTGAGCCTGCTGCGCAATGCAGAAGGCGCAGAAGCACGCTTTTTGTGGGCCATCTTGCGCGACCAGTTCCATTACGCTGCCGTGCATCTGGAGACGATTGCCGAAACCGCCCGCGACATTGACTTTGCCATGCGCTGGGGCTTTGGCGCCAAGCAAGGCCCGTTTGAGTTGTGGCAACAAGCCGGCTGGTTGCAAGTGGCAACCATGATCAAGGAAGACATTGACGCAGGCAAAGCCCTGTCAAGCGCGCCGCTGCCAGACTGGGTGTTCAAAGGCCCGGTCGCTGATGCGGGTGGCGTGCATACGCCTGATGGCTCTTGGTCTGCCTCTGCCAAGAAATTCATCGCCAAACGCCAGTTGCCGGTGTATGCGCGTCAGCATTTTCCTGAAGATGTTCTGGGTGCCAAAGCGCCCTCGTTTACAACCGCAGGCACCACGCTGCATGAAGACGATGCCATTCGTTTGTGGACACTGGACGACGATGTGCTGATTGCCAGCATCAAAACCAAAATGCACGCCATCAGCCCTGACGTGGCCGAAGGCCTGGCACTCGGCGTTGACATGGCCGAAAAAAGCTACAAAGGCATGGTGATCTGGTCGAACGACGAGATGTTCTCTGCCGGAGCTGACCTGCAGGCCATGCTGCCCGCCTTCATGATGAGCGGCGTCGCCGCCATTGATGAGGTCGAGGCCGAGCTGCAAAAAGTGATGCTCAAAATGCGATACGCCGCTGTACCGGTGGTGTCCGCCATTCGCGGCCTGGCGCTCGGTGGTGGCTGCGAGATGGCGGTGTATTCCGCCAAGCGCGTTGCCGCGATGGAAAGCTATATCGGTCTGGTTGAAGTGGGCGTGGGCCTTGTGCCCGGTGCGGGCGGCCTGGCCTACATCGCCCGCCGCGCGGCTGAAAACGCCGCCAAATCGACCAACAAAGACATGCTGCCGTTTTTGATTGAAGGCTTCACGGCAGCCGCCATGGCCACCGTGGGCACCAGCGCCATTGAAAGCCGCAAGATTGGCTACCTTCTGGACAGCGATCTGATCGTGCCCAACGTCAATGAACTGCTGTTTGTGGCCATCAACGAAGCGCGTGCCATGTATGACTCGGGCTACCGCGCGCCCTTGAAAAGGTCTTTCCCAGTCGTCGGCCGCAACGGGCTGGCCACCATCAAGGGTCAGCTGGTCAACATGCGCGATGGCGGCTTTATCAGTGCCCATGACTTTCACATCGCCAGCCTGATTGCAGGCGTGGTGTGCGGCGGCGATGTCGACAACGGAACGCTGGTGACAGAAGAGTATTTGATGACGCTGGAGCGCAAGGCGTTTTGCTCGCTGCTTGAAAACGCCAAAACCCAGGAACGCATCATGGGCATGATGTCAACCGGCAAACCTGTCCGGAATTGAAATGGCACACCCCTATCGGACGCTCACTGCGTGTAGCGCCTTTCCCCCTTGCAGGGGGCAACATCTGCTGCCCGGCAAAGCCGGTTCAGCGCTGTTACTTGGAGGGACTGGAGCGTGACTGACATTATTAAATCATCTCCAAACCGCCTTGAACGTCAGCTCGAACGGCTTAACGAAGTGCCGGCGTTTGTCCGGCCCTGGTTTCGCAGTGTCTTGCTGGGGCGGGCTGTGCCTTTTACCGGCACAGCCAAGCTGCGTTACGAAGAGATGTCTGCCAGCAGTGTTCAGATCTTTGTGGCCAACCATGCCAAAGTGCGCAACCACATCGGCGGCGTGCATGCCATGGCCAGCACGCTGGCGGCAGAAACTGCTACCGGCATGGTACTTAGCATGAACGTGCGGGACGACTGCCTGCCGGTGGTCAAAGACATGCGCGTGCAATTCAAAAAGCGTGGCCAGGGGGCCATGCGCGCCGTGGCCACACTGACGGACGAACAGCGCGAGTTGATCCGCAGCACCACCAAAGGCGAAGTCACCGTGGCTGTGACAGTGACAGACGAGTCGGGCAACCAGCCCATTGAATGCGAATTCATCTGGGCCTGGATACCGTCCACCCGCCCACCCAAAATTGAAACCGCCAGGACCGATATTTAACGCCTTTGAAGGCACAAGGACTCACCATGAGCAAACAGATTCAAGAAGCCTACATCGTTGCCGCCACGCGCACGCCCATTGGCCGTTCGCATCGCGGTTTTTTCCGCAACACCCGGCCTGACGATTTGCTGGTCAGCGCACTGCGCGCTGCGCTGGCCCAAGTCCCCACGCTGGACCCGAAGGCGATTGAAGACATCATTTGCGGCTGCGCGATTCCTGAAGGCCCACAAGGCTTGAACATTGCACGTATTGGCGCTGTGCTGGCTGGCTTGCCAACCAGCGTGGGCGGCATCACGGTGAACCGTTTTTGCGCATCGGGTCTTTCAGCCGTGCAAATGGCTGCCGACCGCATCCGGGTGGGCGAGGCTGAAGTCATGATTGCCGCTGGCGTCGAATCGATGAGCATGGTGCCGATGTCGGGTAATTCGCCTTCGCTGTCACCCGCCATGTTTGCGAACGATGAAAATATCGGTATCGCTTACGGCATGGGCCTGACGGCCGAGAAGGTCGCCCAGCAATGGAAAGTCTCACGCATCGCGCAAGACGAGTTTGCCTATGCGTCGCACATGAAGGCACTCAAGGCGCAGCAGGCGGGCGAGTTCACGAATGAAATCACGCCAGTTGAAGTGACAGACCGTACGGCCAATCTGGAAACCGGTGAAGTCATCGCCACCACCCGCACAGTGAGCATTGACGAAGGCGCGCGGCCTGACACGACCGTTGAAGGTCTGTCAAAACTCAAAACCGTTTTTGCAGCACGTGGCTCTGTCACGGCGGGTAACAGCTCGCAAACGTCTGACGGCGCAGGGGCACTGATCCTGGCCAGTGAAAAAGCGGTCAAGCAGTTTGGCCTCAAACCGCTGGCGCGCTTTGTCAGTTATGCCGCCAAGGGCGTGCCACCGCACATCATGGGCATTGGCCCGATTGAGGCGATACCTGCTGCGCTGGGCTATGCAGGCCTGAAGCAGGACGACATTGACTGGTTTGAACTGAACGAGGCTTTTGCCGCGCAGTCGCTGGCCGTCATCAACACCCTCGGTTTGAATGCTGCCAAAGTCAACCCCATGGGCGGCGCGATTGCTCTCGGCCACCCGCTGGGCGCAACAGGTGCCATTCGTGCGGCCACCGTTATCCACGCTTTGCAGCGCCACCAGCTCAAGTACGGCATGGTGACGATGTGCGTCGGCATGGGGCAGGGCGCTGCGGGCATTTTTGAGCGGGTTTAAGGCCTGAAACTGGTTAAAATCTGTTTTTTTAGAAATCTTTTAGGGCTCTAGGCCAATAAAGACGGGCGCAAGCAGCTACTGAATATATAGCAAAATTTCAGGTTTTCCGGTTCATTGCCACTCTCCAACTACCCATGACCACATCTCTTATCCCTGAAATCCTCACGAACCTTGATGCAGGCGTGATGACGCTGACCATCCATCGTGTCGACAAAAAAAACTCGATCACAGCCGCCATGTACGCAGCCATGGCCGACGCGCTGGCTGCCGCTGAAAGCGACCCCGCTGTGCGTGTCGTCGTTATTCAGGGGCATGAAACCATTTTTTCAGCTGGCAATGACATCGGGGACTTTCTGAACAAGCCGCCTTCAACACAAGACTCTCCGGTTTTTCGGTTTTTACGCGGCATCAGCACCTTCCCCAAGCCTGTTGTGGCCGCCGTCTGCGGGCCTGCGGTCGGTATTGGTACCACCCTGTTGCTTCACTGTGATTTGATTTACGCAGGTGACAATGCCGCGTTCTCGATGCCGTTTGTCAATCTTGGGTTGTGCCCCGAGGCAGCGTCAAGTCTTTTGGTGCCACAACTCATGGGTTACCCAAGAGCCGCTGAGGCATTGCTTCTCGGGGAGCCCTTCACGGCTGAAACCGCGATGGAGATGGGGCTCATCAACCGCATCGTGCCACCCGCTGAGGCCAGTGCCCTGGCTCAGCAGCAGGCGCTCAAACTGGCCGCCAAACCCCTGTCGTCTGTCATCGAAACCAAGCGACTGATGAAAAAAGGCATGAGCCGTGGAGTGGCTGAACGCATGGCCGAAGAGGCCACAAGTTTTGGCCGGATGCTCAGCGAGCCTGCTGCGCGTGAGGCTTTCACGGCTTTCATGCAAAAACGCAAGCCTGACTTCACAAACGTGTGATTTGGCTTAAAACTGGTTTTTGAACTGTTTTTAAGAGTGTTTTAGCCCTTTAGACCAATAAATACGGGCGCAAGCAGCTCCTGTAACGATAGCGCCCTGAATTCAACGCAGTGACGGCAAACCAATGCCTGCCGCGTCAAACCCGCCGTCGACAGCCAGAACCTGACCATTGATGTAGCTGGCCGCCGGGCTGCATAAAAAACCCACGCCTTCAGCAATTTCTTCCGGTGTGCCGTAGCGCGCCAGCGGGATGGCGTCAGCGTAGTCCGCGCGAATCGCTGCGCTGTGTACTTTTTTGGCCATGTCGGTATCGACCGGGCCGGGTGCGATGGCATTGACGCGAATGCCCATGTTGCCCAGCTCGACGGCCTGCTGTTTGGTCAGGTGAATGATGGCGGCCTTGCTGGTACCGTAGGCCACCCGCAGCGCGCTGGCCCGCAAACCCGAGATGGACGCGATGTTGACCACTGCACCATAGCCGCCTGTAGTTTTGGCATTCTTCAGCATTTCAGGCGCGCAGGCCTGGGTGCATAAAAACGCGCCATCCAGATTGACCGACATCACATGCCGCCATTCGTCAAACGTGTGCGCCAGCAGTGGCTTGAAAACCGCGACGCCGGCGTTGTTGACCAGCGCATCAATGCGGCCGAATGTTCTGCTGATGTTGGTCACCGCCGCGCTGATCTCTGTTGGGCTGGCGACGTCGCAGTGCGCAGCCAGTACACGGTCTGGCCCATTAACTGATTCAACCAACGCAGCACTGGCTTTGAGCAAGGCCTCGTTGTCAACATCCAGCAGCGCCACGCGGTAGCCGTGCGCCAAAAACCATTGGGCGCAAGCCAGGCCAATGCCGCGCGCAGCGCCTGTGATGATGGCGACGGGTTGTTCAGTAGCGTTTTTTGTCATAGGGTGTTGGTTGGATGTTTGAGGTGGTTATCTGCCATGCGCTTGGCACGTGAACGAGGCATCCTGGTCAGTTTGCCATCCAGCGTTTGCACGTGCGCCTGCAAAAACACCTCGCTGTTTGTCAGCAACTGCCCATAAAGTGATTCGCACAACTGCCGCGCATACAGTCCGGGCCAGTTGGCGGGCAA
>JANMIH010000433.1:0-7075 GCA_031375685.1 Polaromonas sp.
CACCCTGCTGGCCTCGCCCGCCTTTGTACGGGATCACGGCCCGTTTGAAACACCGCAAGACATTGAAGGCGAAAACCTGTTGCGCTCGCCACTGGAGCCGTGGCGCACCTGGTTTGCCGCCAACCATCTGGACTGGCCGGAGCCGATGGAAGGCTCGCAGTTCAATGACATTGGTCTGATGTGCGACGCCGCTGCCGCAGGCATGGGGATTGCGCTGATCCGTCTGAAACTCGGTGCGCCCTGGCTTGAAAACGGTTCTTTGGTGCGTCTTGGCAGCAATGCGGTTTTTTCCCACAACATTCCAAGCCCCCACGCCCACTATTTGTGCTGGCGTACAGGCACCATGGAACGCTGGGAATGCTCGGCTTTCGCAGAATGGCTGAAAAAAACCCTTGGCAACTGATTCATCCTGAAAGGCAAGCATGTTTATCCAATTCAGCAAATTCTCTGCTCTGGTGTTGTCGGGCGCTTTGGTCGCTGGTTGCGGCACTGCTGTCAACAACCCGGTGACGGGTCAAGCCGAACGCAGCGTCATGAGCGAGTCGGCTGAAATTGCCGAGGGCAAAAGATCGCACGAACAGGTGCTGCAGGAATACGGCGTGCTGAAAAATCCGCGCGTTCAAGCGTATGTCAATGGCATTGGTCAACAGTTGGCAAGACAGTCGCAACGCGCCAACCTGCAATGGACCTTTACTGTTCTTGACAGTCCCGAAATCAACGCCTTTGCCTTGCCGGGCGGCTACGTCTACATCACGCGCGGCATCATGGTTTATCTTGACAGTGAAGCCGACCTCGCGGGCGTGATTGGCCACGAAATTGGCCACGTCACGGCGCGACATGGCGCACAGCGCGCCACCCGCCAGCAAGACGCCGGCCTGGGCGTGCTGGCTGCCAGCATTTTGGGTGCTGTGCTGGAGTCTCAGGGTGTCGGCGGCGCTGGGCGTGTGGCAAGTGATCTGTCTCAAACGGTGGCAGCAAGCTACATCTCGCGTTATGGGCGTGAGCAGGAGTTGCAGGCCGACGGACTGGGGGCAGAGTATTTGTCCCGCATTCGCTTTGACCCCCGAAACATGATTGACGTCATCAACGTGCTGAAAAACCAGGAACGCTTTGCGGCTGACCTGGCTCGGTCGCAGGGCCGGCCCGTTCCTGCGCAAAACAGCTGGTTGTCGTCACACCCCAGCAACGACCAGCGCCTGAGCAGCATCACCCAGCTTGCAGCGCAGTACAAAACAACGGCACCTTACAACGACGAAGGTCGCGCCCGCTACCAGCAAATTCTCGAAGGCATGGCTTTTGGTGAAAGTCCCGAGCAGGGCCTGACCCGAGGCCGTAACTTTTACCACGCAGGTTTGGGTTTTGCTTTGACGGCCGCTGAAGGCTGGCGCATTCAAAACGAGGCCGACCAGATCACTTTTGTCAACAACGCAGGAGATGCTGGTTTGGTCGTCAAAATGGCGCCGCCAGATGCGGGTAAAACACATGACGAGATCATTCGCAAGTTGATGAACCCCAGCACCGGACGGGTAGAGCGCACCCAAATCAATGGCTTGCCCGCGACACGCTTTGCGGGCACGGTAGCTGGTAAAAACGGGCAAGTACAAAACGCTGAACTCACACTGATCACCAGTGCGCAAGGCAACGTGTTCCTGTTCATCCACGCCGCCAGGGACGCTGCTACGCTGCAGCGCAGTCGTCCGCAGATGCTGGAGACTGAAAACAGCTTTCGCGCTTTGACCGCTGCCGACAAAGCCGCTGCCCGGCCGTGGATGGTCCGCGCTGCCGTGATGCCGCGTGGCGGTTTTGCCGAGCTCGCCAGAACCTCACCGCTGGCCAACCCCGAGCAGCAGTTGCGGTTGATCAATGGGGTCTATCCATCGGGAGATTTCCAGCCAGGATCGCCGGTTAAAACCGTGGTGCAGTAAAAGCCCGGATTCACACGCGGCGTTAAATTTCTTCAACCCAAAGCCGTCAGCTTGTACTAAAGTCATGTTTCAACAGGAAACCAGACCATGAATGCACCCTTGACAGCAGAACAGCAGTTTTCCCTGGAACGTGCCGACCGGCAAGCCCTGGTGGTGCGCAGCCTGAAGGCCGTTGTACCCGAACACGCATTGCTCTGGAACAACGAAGACACCACGCCCTATGAATGCGACGGCTTGACGGCCTACCGCCAGCGCCCGCTGGTGGTGGTGCTGCCCGAGACTTATGCGCAAGTTCAAGCCGTGCTGAAAGCTTGCCACGCGCTGGACGTACCAGTGGTGGCCCGCGGTGCGGGCACCGGCTTGAGCGGCGGCGCCATGCCGCACAAACTGGGTGTGACGCTGGCGCTTAGCAAATTCAACAAGATTTTGAAGCTCGACCCTTTCAGCCGTACCGCTGTGGTGCAAGGCGGCGTGCGCAACCTGGCCATTTCTGAAGCCGCCGCGCCGCATGGCTTGTATTACGCACCCGACCCTTCCAGCCAGATTGCCTGCACCATTGGCGGCAACGTGGCCGAAAACTCGGGCGGCGTGCATTGCCTGAAATACGGTTTAACGGTCCACAACTTCATCAAGGTCAAAGGCTACACGATTGAAGGCGAAGAGGTCGAGTTTGGCAGCGATGCCCTGGACGCACCGGGCTACGACTTGCTCAGTGTCATTGTTGGCAGCGAAGGCATGCTGGCCATCACCACCGAAGTCACCGTCAAGCTGATCCCCAAGCCGCAACTGGCGCGCTGCATCATGGCCAGCTTTGATGATCTGCGTAAAGCCGGTGATGCGGTGGCGGCGGTGATTGCGGCGGGCATCATTCCGGCAGGGCTGGAGATGATGGACAAGCCCATGACGGCAGCGGTTGAAGACTTTGTACACGCCGGGTACGACTTGACGGCCGAAGCGATTTTGTTGTGTGAGAGCGATGGCACGGTCGAAGAGGTGGAAGAAGAAATTGGCCGCATGAGCGAAGTTTTGACACGTTGCGGTGCAACCGCCATTGCTGTGAGCCAGAACGAAGCCGAGCGCCTGCGGTTCTGGTCGGGCCGAAAAAACGCCTTTCCGGCCAGTGGTCGCATCAGCCCTGACTACATGTGCATGGACTCGACCATACCGCGCAAGCGCCTGGCAGATATTTTGCTGGCCATTGCCGAGATGGAAAAGAAATACCAATTACGCTGCGCCAATGTGTTTCATGCAGGCGACGGCAATCTGCACCCCTTGATTTTGTTTGATGCCAACGATGCTGACCAGTTGCACCGCTGCGAGCTGTTTGGCGCGGAAATTTTAGAAACCAGTGTGGCCATGGGCGGCACGGTAACAGGTGAGCATGGTGTGGGCGTTGAAAAACTCAATTCGATGTGCGTACAGTTCTCAAGCGAAGAGAACGAGCAGATGTTTGGCGTCAAGCGCGCGTTTGACAGCCGTGGCTTGCTTAACCCCGGCAAGGTGATTCCCACGCTGAACCGCTGCGCTGAATACGGCAAGATGCTGGTGCGAGGCGGGAAAATCTCTCACCCTGACCTGCCACGCTACTGATGACCCCCACGCTTTTCACTTCGTGTAATACGCTGCACCTTGCAGGCCGCCGCTCGGCAGAGCCTTCGCTTCTGAAGCCTGTCCAAACCTGCAAAAGCAGGTTCGGAGCCGCAGGCTTCAGCCCCGAGGGGGCTAGCCCTGCTAGGGGCGGCCCGTCGCCGGGCTGAGCATGCAAGCCCTGCGCGGGCTGGCTTGGTTGCTGGTCTTTCAATCGGTTGGTGAGTTGCTGGCGCGGGGGCTAAAACTTCCGTTTTCCGGCCCTGTGGTGGGCATGCTTTTGCTGCTGTTGGCCCTGCGTTTTCAGGCAGTTCGTGAGCCGGTTGGTGTCTGCTCTGACTTTTTGCTCTCTCACCTTTCCTTACTCTTTGTACCGGTCGGCGTGGGGGTCATGACCCATTTACCGCTTGTCAGCCAGTTTGGTTTTCGCATGCTGGCGGTGATCGTGCTGTCGACCCTGGTTGGTTTGGCCGTCACCGTGCTCTGTTTGTACGGGCTAAAAAGCGCGAAAGACGATGCCCAAATTCGTTGAACTCTGGGTTTACCTGTCGGCGACGCCGCTGTTTGGTTTAACCGCCACGCTGGTGGTCTATGTGCTGGCGCAAACCGTCTACACACGCTTGCAGCAAGCGCCCTGGGCCAATCCAGTGCTGTGGACGGTGGTGTTTCTGGCCAGCGGCTTGCTGCTGTCAGGCATACCCTACCCGACTTATTTTGCGGGCGCGCAGTTCATTCATTTTTTGCTGGGGCCTGCAGTGGTGGCCTTGGCTTGGCCGCTCTGGCAACGCCGCACGGAGTTGCGTCAGCGCTGGGGGCGTTTGCTCATGGCCGCGTTGGCCGGCGGTCTTGCTGCAAGCGGTTCTGCGCTGGCCATGGCATGGGCTTTTGGGTTGCCGGTGGAGGTGATGCTGTCACTCGTGCCCAAGTCGGTCACAGCACCTGTGGCCATGGGCATTGCCGAAAAAATTGGCGGCATCCCTGCGCTGGCAGCGGTGTTTGCCGTCATCACGGGCTTGGTGGGTGCCCTCGCGGGCAAATATCTGTTTGATGCCCTGCGCGTACCCACCACCCCCAAAGGCTGGGCTGCGCGCGGCTTTGCACTGGGCACTGCGGCGCACGGCATAGGTGCCGCGCGCGCCTTGCAGGTCAACGCCGACGCGGGTGCTTATGCCGCGCTGGCACTTGGCTTGCAGGTGGTTTTGGCGTCGCTGCTGATGCCATTTGCAGTTCCGTTTTTGGTCAGGCTGTTTTAAGCGCGCCAACCTGCGCCAGCGCGGGTGGTTTGGCCAGCGTCCCAATGGCGCCAAACAAGATCTCACCCGCCAGCTGGCCACCTTCTTCAATCACCAATTTGCCGTAGCGGATGGTGCCAGTGACTTTGCCGGTCGAATAAATCACCAGCTTCTGGCGCACCGTCAGGTTACCGATGAACTCACCGCGTATTTCAGCCACATCAATCTCGGCTGAGCCTTTGAAAGCTCCTTGCTCGGCAATTTGCATCACCCGGGAATCCATCGTGGCTTCGACCAGGCCTTCGACCACCAGCGTGTCGCAATCGGTGATCTCAACACCCTTGAGCTTGATGTTGGGGCCCACGGTCAGCTTGCTGCCGCCTTCATGCGGGCTGGCCGGGGTCGGGTCACTGGCTGGCTTTTGTGTGGCTATCGTAGGGGCTGCCTGCCCGGGTGTGCTGTAACCGCTGGCTGGGTTGCTCCTCAAATTGGTAGGCGTGGCAGTCGATGAAGTGGTGTCCGTATCGCGTTTGCCAAAAACGGTGTTGCCATGTGACTTCCTTTATAAAAACCGCATGGTAGGGCGGCAGCGCACAAAAAACGTCTGCACGATGCAAGAGGCGTAACGAAATTAATTTTTACATGACGTGTTTTCAGGCGGAAAATCTGGTTTCTTTCAGATCCAACGCCATGCCTTATAGCCTCAAAATTTTTACTGCCGACGACGTTACCGATGTACAGCGAGCGCTGGCGGTTGAACGCTTTCGCGCTGCGCTTGAACAAACTTTGGGCGATGAGCAACTGGTATTGCCCAGCTACCTGGCTTACCTCAAACTTTTTCAGCAATACAGCGAGCAGCCTCGCCCTTGGCCTGTCAGCGATGCAGAGCAACTTCTGGTTGAGCATTGGGAGGCTGCCGAACTGGCGGCAACCCAGGCCGCCTTTGGCATACACCGGTATTTGGGGGATGTAGATTTTGAGATACAGGCAATGGATTAATGCTTTGGCTCAAAACGTGAAGGCCGACTTGTATTTCTGCTGATAATTCGTGTATTGATCAAGGAAATTGATGTGACACTCATCAAATGGTTAGGTGCGGATTGTGGCCCCATCAAGCCGATGGTGATGCCCAAGTAGCAAGCCGACAGGTTATCTCGCCCCGAAAATCGCAGATCCCACCCGCACCATCGTACTGCCCGAGTGAATGGCCGCCTCCAGGTCGGCCGTCATGCCCATCGACAGCGTGTCCATCATCTCTGGTATTACACCGGTATTGTTGATCTGGTCAAACAGGGCTTTTGCGCTCGAATGCAAGGCGCAAGCAGCTACAAAATCAATCGCTGGCTCGGGTATTGTCATCAGGCCGCGCAACCTCAAATTTGGCAACTGGATCACTTGTTTGACCAGCGCCATCAGCTCATCAGGCGAAACCCCTGATTTGTTGGCGCCGCCGTCCAGATTGACTTGCAGGCAAATTTGCAGTGGCGCAAGGTGCGGCGGCCTCTGCTCGCTCAGGCGTTGCGCAATTTTCAGACGGTCAACCGATTGCACCCAGTCGAAATGCTCGGCCACCAGCCGGGTTTTGTTGCTTTGTATCGGGCCAATGCAGTGCCATTCAAGCCCTGCATGGCCGCGCAGCGCGGTAATTTTTTCAACGCCCTCGGCAATGTAGTTCTCACCAAAGGCGCGCTGCCCGTCGCTCATCGCGTCAAGCACGGCTTCTGCACCAAAAGTTTTGGACACAGCCAGCAATTTCACGCTGTCCGGGTGGCGCCCCGCTGCAAAGCAGGCGGTCGTGATTCGGTCACGTACACCCTGTAAATTTCTCACGATCATGGTCATCATTCGACTGTAAACTGCAAGCTCAACGATTTTGTCCTACAAGCTTTAAGGATTTTCGGGATGGATATTACCCAGCTGCTGGCCTTCAGTGTCAAAAACAAGGCCTCCGACCTGCACCTGTCAGCCGGGCTGCCACCCATGATACGTGTGCATGGTGATGTGCGGCGCATCAACGTTGACCCGCTGGACCACAAGCAGGTGCATTCGATGGTGTACGACATCATGAACGACACCCAGCGCAAGAACTACGAAGAGTTTCTGGAAGTCGACTTTTCGTTTGAAATTGATGGTCTGGCGCGCTTTCGTGTCAACGCCTTTAACCACAACCGCGGGGCAGGTGCGGTGCTGCGGACCATCCCTTCAAAAATCCTGACGCTTGAGCAGCTCAATGCCCCCAAGATTTTTGGTGACCTGGCCATGAAGCCGCGCGGCATGGTGCTGGTGACCGGGCCCACCGGCTCGGGCAAGTCCACCACACTGGCAGCCATG
>JANMIH010000435.1:0-1934 GCA_031375685.1 Polaromonas sp.
ATGATCCCAACCACGCCCGTTTTGCCAATGCCAGTGTGAATTTCATCCACCCCGCACAGCTCAAGCGCCTGCTTGACGCGGCCTGCGGTGTACACCTCTTCAAAGCCCAGCTCTGGGTGAACATGCAAGTCTCGCCTGAAGGCAGTCAGCTCTGGGTGAAATTCAGAAATCGCTGCAAAAGCACGGCCAGCGGCCATCAGCTTTTGCGGATTCATCGGTTTTACGGCTGTCAACATCAATGGCCTCCAGACTTGCCCACGCGCAGGCGCGGGTCAACTGCAAAATAAAGCAGATCAACCACCAGGTTGATCACCACAAAAATCAGCGCCGTCAGGCACAAATAGGCGGCCATGACAGGGATGTCGGCAAATGTCACGGCCTGTATAAACAGCAGCCCCATGCCTGGCCACTGGAACACCGTCTCGGTGATGATGGCAAAGGCAATCAGCGCACCAAGCTGCAAGCCCGTGATGGTGATCACGGGTACCAGGGTATTTTTAAGCGCGTGGCCAAAATGAATCGCCGTGTCTGACAAACCCCTGGCCCGCGCAAACTTGACGTAATCGGTGCGCAGCACCTCCAGCATTTCAGCCCGCACCAGCCGCATGATCAGCGTCAGCTGAAACACCGCCAGCGTGACGGCTGGCAGCACGATGTGATGCCAGCCTTTGGCCGTCAGCAGGCCTGAGCTCCACCAGCCGACCTGCACCACATCACCCCGGCCAAAACTGGGGAACCAGCCCAGACCAACGGCGAACAGCAAAATCAGCAAAATGCCGACTAAAAATGTGGGCAGTGACACGCCTAGAAGCGACACGGTCATGAACACCTGGCTTAAAAACGTGCCGCGTTTGAGCGCTGCATACACACCCATCGGAATGCCAATCACCAGCGCCATCAGTGCTGCAATGCCTGCCAGCTCAAGCGTGGCCGGCAAACGCTCGGCAATCAGCCGCGAGACCTTGGCGCCCTGGCGCAAACTCAAACCGAATTCACCCCGCACCGCATTGGCCAAAAAGTTCCAGAACTGCACCACAAAGGATTTGTCCAACCCCAGGTCGGCGCGCAATTCGCGGATTTGCTCAGGCGTCGCGTCCTGGCCCAGCAAAAACACCACCGGGTCACCGACAAACTGGAACAGCAAAAACGAGATAAAGGCCACCGAGACCATCACGATCACGGCTTGAAACACGCGTTGAAGAATAAATGAGAGCATTTAGAAAGGAATGAAAAACTGTACCGATACTAGCGCAGCAATATGCGCGCCACCACAGGAGATACCTTAGGTGGGCGCAGTTTTGTCTTACATGTGACCATGAAAAAAGGCCTGGGAAGGCCTTTTGGTGTCACGCGGGCATGACCAGATCAGTTCACTTTCACCAGACGCCAGTCAATCCGGTTATCAGCGCGGTGAACCACGTCGACGTTTTTCTTCAATGCCCAAGGGATGATCTGGTTGTGCAGCGGGATGTGCGACACATCGGTGTGCGACAGCTCCAGGGCCTTTTCAATCAGGACATTGCGGTTCTTGGCATCGGTTTCTTTCTTGATGCGTTCGACCAGCGCGTCCATTTGAGGGTTGGAATACCGACCCACGTTGTAGTTGCCGTCGCCGCCCACACCGACGCTGCGCACCAGTGACTGCAGGCTGTACAACGCGTCAAAGGTTGGCACGCCCCAGCCCAGCATGTAAATGCTGGCTTCATAGCGCTGGATCATCGGGAAGTAAGTCACCAGTGGCAGTGTACGCAGCTTGGCTTTGACGCCCACTTTTGACCACATGGCAGTGATCGCCTGGCAAATTTCTTCGTCATTGATGTAACGGTTGTTCGGGCAGGCAAAGTCGACTTCAAAACCGTCTTTGTAGCCCGCATCAGCCAGCAACTTTTTGGCTGCTTCAACGTTGTAGGGGTAACGCGCATCGACCTTTTTGG
>JANMIH010000440.1:0-9465 GCA_031375685.1 Polaromonas sp.
CACCCCGAAAAGGTGCAGGCCACCACGGGCGACTTTGCTAAAAACAACCCCAACACCTGCCGCGCCGTGACCGCAGCGATACTTGAGGCTGGCAAATGGATTGATGCCAGCCTGAGCAACAAAACCAAGATGGCTGAAACCATTGCCGACAAGAGCTATGTCAATACCAGCGTCGACGCGATCAACCAGCGCATCTTGGGCCGCTACCAAAACGGCATGGGCAAAACCTGGGATGACCCCAACTTCATGAAATTCTCGGCTGACGGTTTTGTGAACTTCCCGTACCTGTCCGACGGCATGTGGTTTTTGACGCAGCACAAGCGTTGGGGCATTTTGAAAGACCACCCAGACTACCTGGCCGTGGCCAAGCAAATCAGCCAGATCGACATTTACAAGCAGGCGGCTACCGCTGCAAAAATCAGCGTCCCCAAAGACATGATTCGAAGCAGCAAGCTGATGGACGGCGTGGTGTGGGACGGCAAAAACCCTGCCAAGTACGCCGACAGCTTCAAAGTCAAAGCCTGATCAGGTTCACCCAAGGAGCACGCCATGGTTGCTGCCGTTTTTCACGAAGTCATCACGAACGAGAGCCTGAACGCTACTATTTCGGGAGCTGTTCGCGCACACAAACAGGAGGCTAGAGCCTCAAAAGACATGCAAAAAACTGAAATAACAGCACCTGGCGCGGCTTTCAAGCCGCAACGCGACTTGTCCTTCCTGTGGCTGGGCATCATGCCGCCGATTCTGGGCTTTGGTTTGCTGATTTTGTTATGGATGGCTGTGGCCATCACCAGCAAGGGCAGCATCCCATCACCCAGCGCCACTTTTGCCCAAGCGGTCACAATTTTCAGCGATCCTTTTTACAGCAAAGGGCCCAACGACCAGGGTATTGGCTGGAATATTTACTCGTCTCTGAAGCGCGTCGCCCTCGGCTTTGGCTTGGCCGCTATTGTCGGTATCCCAGTCGGTTTCATGATTGGTCGCTTCAAGTTTTTAAGCAGCATGTTCAATCCGCTGATCAGCCTCTTGAGGCCCGTCTCGCCACTGGCCTGGTTGCCGATTGGCCTGCTGGTTTTCAAAGGCGCCAACCCGGCTGCCATCTGGACGATCTTTATCTGCTCCATCTGGCCCATGATCATCAACACTGCCGTAGGCGTGCAGCGCGTGCCGCAAGACTACATGAACGTGGCCCGCGTGCTTAATCTGAGCGAGTGGAAAATTTTCACCAAAATTCTATTCCCCGCTGTGCTGCCTTACATGCTGACAGGCGTGCGACTGGCGGTGGGCACAGCCTGGTTGGTGATTGTCGCGGCTGAGATGTTGACAGGTGGCGTGGGCATTGGCTTTTGGGTCTGGGACGAGTGGAACAACCTGAACGTCAAAAACATCATCATCGCAATTTTCGTCATTGGTGTTGTGGGCCTGATCCTGGAATTCGCCCTGATCAAGCTGGCCACTGCATTTACCTTTGAAGAGGTGAAATCATGAGCGACAGCCTGACGACCAAGTACATCGAAATTCAAAATGTCGAGCAGACCTTCAAAACCAAAAAAGGGCCGTTCTGTGCGCTGAAAAATATCAACCTGACAGTTGCCAAAGGCGAATTTGTAGCCCTGATTGGACACTCGGGTTGCGGCAAGTCCACCCTGCTCAACCTGATCGCCGGGCTGACAAAGCCTACGCAAGGCAGCCTGATTTGTGCCAACCGCGAAATCTCTGGTCCAGGGCCTGAGCGTTCGGTGGTGTTTCAAAACCACTCGTTGCTGCCCTGGCTGACGTGTTTTGAAAACGTGTACCTGGCGGTCGAGCGCGTCTTCAGCGCCACAGAGAGCAAAGCACAGCTCAAAGCGCGCACCGATGCGGTGCTGGCAATGGTCGGCTTGAGCGCAGCTGCCCAAAAGCGTCCGGGCGAAATTTCAGGCGGCATGAAGCAGCGCGTGGGCATTGCCCGCGCCCTGTCAATGGAGCCCAAGGTGCTGTTGCTGGACGAGCCGTTTGGTGCGCTGGATGCATTGTCCCGCGCCAAGCTGCAGGACGAACTGCTCGCGATCGTGCACAAAACCCAGAGCACGGTGGTCATGGTCACGCACGATGTCGACGAAGCCGTGCTTTTGAGCGACCGCATCGTGATGATGACCAACGGGCCCAGCGCCACGATTGGCGAAGTGCTGGCGATCGACCTGCCCCGCCCCAGAGACCGGGTTGAGCTGGCGGAAAGCACCCAGTACCTGGGCTACCGCAAGGCGGTGATTGACTTTTTGTACACCCGCCAGGCGCATGTGGAAAAGTTGACGGCTTGATGCGCTTCACCCGCAGCCACATCAAATTAGAGAACCCTAGTGGCCGCAGGCATTGCGTCAACCGGGAAAACTACTGCAACAGCTATTAAAAAGTAGCTGGTATCGTTCATCAATCAAAGGCTTCAGATCAATTTGAATCGCCCCGAATATGGGGCGATTCATTCGGCGTGAATATTCATTGTGCGAGATCAAACATTAATCGCCACTGCTGGCCCCGCCAGCTTCCTCAACTCAAACTTCTGAATCTTGCCGGTAGACGTCTTGAGCAACTCCCCAAACACCACCGCACGCGGCACTTTAAAAGCTGCCAAATGCTTTTTACAGTGCGCCACGATGTCTTCGGCGCGCGTTGTTGCCCCCGCTTTCAATTCAACGAACGCACAAGGCGTTTCGCCCCAGCGTTCATCTGGCTTTGCCACCACGGCTGCGGCCAGTACGTCGGGGTGACGGTACAGCACGTCTTCGACTTCGATGGAGCTGATGTTTTCACCGCCGGAGATGATGATGTCTTTGCTGCGGTCCTTGATCTTCATGTAGCCATCGGGGTAGCACACGGCCAAATCGCCCGAGTGAAACCAGCCGCCTGCAAACGCTTCTTGGGTAGCCTTGGCGTTTTTCAGGTAGCCCTTCATGGCGATGTTGCCCTTGAACATGATCTCGCCCATGGTCTCGCCGTCTTGCGGCACGGGCAGCATGGTGGTGGCGTCGAGTACGCGCACGTCGGCCTCCAGGTGGTAGCGCACGCCCTGGCGGGCGCTCAGCCGGGCGCGCTCGCCGATGTCTAGCGCGTCCCAAGCGTCGTGTTTGGCGCCGACGGTGGCGGGGTCGTAACCCACGGTCAGGCCGTACACATGGGTCAGGTCAAAGCCCAGGGCTTCCATGACCTCAATCATCGACGCGGGCGGTGCTGCCCCCGCCACCATGCACTTCACCCCGCGAGGCAAGCCCTGCTTGAGGGCGTCAGGGGCATTGACCAGCATGCCATGCACGATGGGCGCAGCGCAATAGTGGGTCACGCCGTGGGTGCGAATCGCCTCAAAAATCTCGGTCGCGGCCACCTTGCGCAGGCACACGTTGACGCCTGCGCGGGCTGCCACCGTCCACGGGAAGCACCATCCGTTGCAATGAAACATGGGCAGCGTCCACAGGTACACCGGGTGCTTGGGCATGTCCCATTCCAGAATATTTGAAACAGCATTGGCCGCTGCACCCCGGTGGTGATACACCACGCCTTTGGGGTTGCCGGTGGTACCGCTGGTGTAGTTCAGCGCTATCGCATCCCACTCGTCATCGGGCAGCTTCCACGCGTAATTTGCATCGCCTGTGGCCAAGAAATCGTCGTAGTTGATGCTGCCAACCCGCAGGCTGTCGCCTGTGTAAAGCGCATCTTCAGCATTGATGACCAGCAGCGGCGAGGTAGACGTGCGCAGCGCCAGAGCCTTTTGCATGGTGCCTGCAAACTCAGGGTCAACAATCACGACTTTGGCCTCGCCGTGATCCAGCATGAAGGCGATCGTTTCGGCATCCAGCCGGGTGTTCAAGGCGTTCAGCACTGCGCCCGTTACCGGTATGCCAAAGTGCGCCTCGACCATCGGCGGCGTGTTGGGCAGCATCACGGCCACAGTGTCGCCTTTGCCGATGCCGTGCTTTTCAAGCGCGCTGGCCAGCTGGCGGCAGCGGGTGAAGGTCTCTAGCCAGCTTTGGCGCAAGTTACCGTGCACCACCGCCAGGCGATTGGGGTACACCTCGGCAGTTCGTTCAATGAACGCCAGTGGTGATTGCGCGGCGTAGTTGGCTGCGGTTTTGGGCAGGTCGGTGTCGAAGATATGCGTCATGTGTCTCTTTCTTTTCAAGTTCAAACGCGGTCACGGTGCGATATCTCAACCACCACGGCGCGTGCTGCCAGTTGCGCCACCAAGGCCTCGGCGCTGGCGCGGTTTTTAGGGTCCAGATTGGCATCCCATTCATCCAGCAAATACACCGAAACGTGCGTACGATTCACAATTTCTTGCAGACTTTTGAGTTGCCGCTCACCCGATGAAAACCCATTGGAAGTGGGTTCATCGTCCTGGCCCCCGAAGGCTGGCGAACTGCCCGAAAACGCGTACGCCAGTTTGTCGCTGGTTGGCCAGTAATAAGCACGCGATGCCAGAGCTGTTTTCATTGCCACCAGCAGGCTTGATTTGCCCGAGCCATTGCTGCCGCGCACCAAGATTCGGCCGTTGGGCTGAGCCCTTATCCATGCCAGCGCATCGTCAACGCTGGCGCAAGCCAATGCTTTTTGCCCGTCATGCAGTGCCACACCTTCAAAGCGGATGCGTTGGTCAAAATTGGCGTCAGGTGCAGGCCGCATGGCGGCGCAGGCCCCTGTCATGCGCGTCCACACGGCCAGCAGATCGTTCCAGCCACTGGCCAGGCCATGCGCGTTGTAAGACAAATCAATTTGCCGGGGCAGCGTGGCGGCCAGCGCGATCAGCATGCCTGTGTCTGAGACATTGCGCCCGGCTATCCAGGCCAGGTAACTGAACACGACAACCAGCGCAAAAATCCCGCTGACAGCCGCAATGCCCTCGCGCGCCAGAATCGCCCGGATTTGCGCGCCCAGCGCATCACGCAGGCGCTGCTTGAAGCCCGCATGCCACAGCCGGTAGTTGTAACGATTGCCTGCGGTGATGTTGTCCCAGGCGGTATAGGTATGCGCCGTCATGCGGTTGCCGGTAGCCTGCTGCTCAACATAGGCTTTGGCCACCGGGCGACGCACCATGTATTGCAGGCCCAGCAACACCACAAAAACCGCAGCATACACACCGGGCAGCCCGGCATCAATGGCAAAACCCAGCACGATGGCATTGAAAATCAGGCCAAAAAAGAGCTTTAAATCAGCCTCCAGCTCGTAGACCAGCTCAAAGAAAATCTGAAACGATTCGTTGGTTAAAAAGGGTTCAGCCACATCGCGCTGGGTTTTGTCGCCCAACAAAGCCGGCTGGTAGCGGTTGTCACGCGCAAAGCGCAGCATGTAACGGCCGTAAGCGCCAAAGCCCGCCCGCTCGGCAAACACCCAGCTGGTCGCGCCCACCACATACGATGCCGATTGAGCCAGCACTATCCAGACAAAGTCCGAAATCAAAAACTCCTGGTCAGCCACGTCGTGCGCAGCCTTGATGATGAGCGCGGTGGTGGCGGCGGCCAAGGCGGCCTCGATCACCAGGAAAAAAAGCATGATGTAGAAAGGTCGGCACAGCAAAAAACGGACAAAGTCCAGGTTTTGGTAAGGCTTGGGGGTGGCAGCTTTTAGCGGGTATGCGGACATCAAACAACAGTGAACAGGTAAAAAAACTATTTTCAACAAATTATGTCAACCGCAAGCCCTGATTCATCGTTAAATCGGGGCTTGCCAAGCTTTGAAGCAATTCAGTAGCGTAACAAGAGTCAGTGCTAGCGTCACAACCGGCACATTTACAGTTTCAACCTTTAAGAGACACCATCATGAACAATGCAACTGCCAAGCCAAAGAAAACAAAAAAGCCAGCCAAAAAAGCGCCAGCAAAATAAATTTCTGCTGATTTCTAAAAAGCCCGCCTTGCGCGGGCTTTTTCACGTTCACATGAAACCAGAGCCTGGCAGGTCAAAATAGCCCCATGGCCATCCCCGCATCCTTCATTCAAGAGCTTTTGGCGCGTGCCGATGTAGTGGACATCGTCGGCCGCTACGTGCAACTGAAAAAAGGCGGCGCCAACTTCATGGGGCTGTGTCCTTTTCATGGCGAAAAGTCACCCTCTTTCAGCGTCAGCCCGGCCAAGCAGTTCTACCACTGCTTTGGCTGCGGCAAAAACGGCAACGCCATCAGCTTTTTGATGGACCACGGCGGCATGACGTTCATTGAGGCCGTCAAAGACCTGGCTCAGCAGTACGGCCTGCAGGTGCCTGAAGACGATGTGTCCCCGCAAGACCGGGCCAAAGCCGCACAAATGCGCGAGCAACAGGCCACCCTGACCAGCGTGCTTGAAAAGGCCGGCATGGCCTACATCAAGGCGCTGCGCAACTCGCCCAAGGCGATTGACTACTTCAAGGGGCGCGGTCTGTCAGGGGAGATTGCCAGAACTTTTGGCTTGGGCTACGCGCCTGAAGGCTGGCGCAGCCTGGCAAGCGTCTTTCCTGACTACAACGACGCGCTGCTGGTAGAAAGCGGTTTGGTCATCACAGGCGAGCCAGGCGACGACAACGCGGCTGGCGAAGCCAAGCGTTATGACCGGTTCAGAGACCGGGTGATGTTTCCCATCCGCAATGTCAAGGGCGAATGCATCGGTTTTGGTGGACGGGTATTGAGCGATGAAAAGCCCAAGTATTTGAACTCACCCGAAACGCCCGTCTTCAGCAAAGGCCGCGAGCTGTACGGCCTGTTCGAAGCTCGCACCGCTCTGCGCGAGCATGGCTACGCGCTGGTCACTGAAGGCTACATGGACGTGGTGGCGCTGGCGCAAATGGGTTTTGCCAACGCTGTGGCCACGCTGGGTACAGCCTGCACCGCTGAGCACGTACAAAAGCTGTTTCGCTTTACCGATTCCGTCGTCTTCAGCTTTGACGGCGACAGCGCGGGCCGCCGAGCAGCGCGCAAAGCACTGGACGCCGCCCTGCCCTTTGCCACCGATGTGCGAACCGTCAAGTTTTTGTTTTTGCCCGCTGAGCACGACCCGGACAGTTATATCCGCGAGCACGGCAAAGATGGCTTTGCAGAGATGGTGGCCAAGGCGCTGCCCTTAAGCAAATTCATGCTGCAAGCCGCCGCTGAAGACTGCGACCTGGACACCGCAGAAGGCCGCGCCCACATGGCCAGCAATGCCCGCCCCCTGTGGACGCTGTTGCCAGATGGCGCGCT
Source organism: Polaromonas sp. (assembly GCA_031375685.1). Classification (GTDB taxonomy): domain Bacteria; phylum Pseudomonadota; class Gammaproteobacteria; order Burkholderiales; family Burkholderiaceae_C; genus Polaromonas. The sequence goes on from JANMIH010000440.1 coordinate 7,177, forward strand.
AAAGCGCCAGTTGCTGGCCGAGATAGCCGACAAGGTGCTGATTGATTTGCGGGATCTGCTGGAGCTGTGGCAGCCCGCAAACAAGTCCAGTAACTATAAAAAAAGTAGCTACTCACGCCCGGATTCATTAGGCTACGGTCCTAAAATACCTGTAAAAACGGCTAAAAACAGTGACGTTGAGGCGTTTTCTGGTTATTCAGAAGACAGGGGCTACCCCGGCGGCCATGAAGCAGATTATTCAAACTCTGAACCGCATTTTTCTACGCCTCTGGCTGCGACTGTCAAACCCGCACGCCGGGTGGCAGGCCGCCTTCAACCAGCCAGCCGTGAAGACCGCGTACTGAGGCTGGTGCTGACCGAGCCGCAAAGCTGGGACTTGCTCAACGTTGAAGAGCACCATTTGCTGTGTGCCTTGCCCGCACCGCATGGCCCGCTGTTCGCCTGGCTTGAAAACCAGTTGCATGAGCATGGTGCGCAGCCTTGGGCAGCCCTGCGCGAGGGCTTGCGTGGCCATTCACATGAGGCACATGCGGTAGCTCAGTTGTCACAGATCCCCGAAGGCATTGAAGCCGACTGGAACGAGGTGCGCCGTATCATCGACCAGCTTGTCAAACTCAATCGCCAGGAAGAAATGAAAGAATTGGCGGGACGCGCTGCCACCGACCCGGTAGCGATGCTGCGCTACAAAGAGCTGGCCAGCAGTCTACAAAATAAGTCGCTTTGACCGCAGAATAAACCGCCTAAAAAACAGGCAATAGGGTATAATCCGACTTTCGAGACCGCAAGCGCGACAGCAACACCTCCGGCACCGGCCTTCCGCACAGCGGAAACACTCATCATGAGCTGGCCACAGCACCGCAAGGACTGCACACCAAATGTTCGCCCAGACAGCTTGTGATTTTTAGCTTGCATTCTGCTGATTGCAAAAACCGCTTAACCGTTTGTATGTTGTTGTGCTTTTTTGTGCTCGACTCGCCTGTCGTGCGCATTGGCTGAATTGATAAATTTTGTCATCCGGAGACCCGCTATGCCTTCGAAAACACCAAAAAAATCTGCTCCAAAACCTGGCGCCAAAGCTGTTGCAGCCAAAAAGCCTGTCAAGGCTGCGCCGGTTGATAAAACCAAAAAAGCCACCACCTCTGTCAAGCCGCTAAAAGTAACCGCCAAACCCGTTAAAGCTGCCAAAGCTGCAAAAACCGTTCCGATCCCGAAGAAAGCCCCTGTAGTGCCTACCAAGAAAATTGCTGAAGCCAAAACCCCAGTTGCCAAGCCCGTCGCTCTTGACGAGACCGCCAAAAAGAAACCTGGCCGCCCAGCCAAGACCGCTGACACCGGCAAAGCTGGCGAAAAACCTGGTGCCAAGCGAGGCCCCAAATCCAAAATCGCGGGCGATGGTGACGAAGACCTGTCTGACGTGGTTGCCGAATTTGAAGAAGCCCCTGCGACAGACACCACAGAAAAGGTCAAGCCGCTGCGAATGAAAATCAGCAAGGCCAAAGAGCGTGCCTTGATGAAAGAGTTTGGCCTGGACGAAACCGTCCTGAGCGAAGAAGACATTTTGAAGCGCCGCATGCGCCTGAAAGCGCTGATCAAGCTGGGCAAGACGCGCGGCTATTTGACGCATGGCGAAATTTCTGACCACCTGCCGGACAAGCTGATTGACGCAGAAACGCTCGAAGCCGTGATCCTGACGCTGAACGACCTGGGTGTGGCGGTGTACGAGCAAACGCCTGATGCCGAAAGTCTGCTGATCACCAGCAACGCCCCGGCGGGCTCCACCGAAGAAGAAGCCGAAGAAGCCGCCGAAGCTGCGCTGTCCACGGTTGACAGCGAGTTTGGCCGCACAACAGACCCGGTGCGCATGTACATGCGTGAAATGGGCACGGTTGAGCTGCTGACGCGTGAAGGCGAAATTGAAATTGCCAAGCGCATTGAAGGCGGCTTGATGAAGATGATGGAAGCCATCTCAGAGTCCCCTGCAACCATTGCTGAAATCTTGCGTCTGGGCGAAGAAATCCGCGAAGGCAAGGTTGTCATTTCTACCGTCGTGGACGGCTTTACCGTGGCCGATGAGGCCGACGACTATGTGGCCGAAGAAGACTTTGACGAGTTCGATGAAGAAGACGACGACGACGGCAAGGGCGGCTCCAAAGCGCTGACCAAAAAGCTGGAAGAGCTCAAGCGCGATGCCTTGACCCGCTTTGAGCGCATTGCCGAGCTGTTTGAAACCGTCCACAACATCTACGACACGCAAGGCTACGGCAACGCCGCCTACGTCGAGGCCCAAAA
>JANMIH010000442.1:0-2275 GCA_031375685.1 Polaromonas sp.
GCTCAACCGCGAAGCCGGGTCGATGTTTTTTTTGGGTGAGATTTACATTGACATGGTCTTGCCACCCACCGAGCCCGTGACCGCGCATTGCGGCAGTTGCAACGCCTGCATTGATGTGTGTCCCACCCAAGCCATCATCGCGCCCAACAAACTCGACGCACGGCGCTGCATTTCTTACCTGACGATTGAGCACGCCGGGCCTATTCCCCTTGACCTGCGGCCGCTTATGGGCAACCGCATTTACGGTTGCGACGATTGCCAACTCATCTGCCCGTGGAACAAGTTTGCCCAGCGCAGCGCCTTGCCCGACTTTGACGAACGGCAGGGCCTGACAGGCCAGCAACTGGTGACCTTGTTTGCCTGGACTGAAGAAGAATTTTTAAGCAACACAGAGGGCAGCGCCATACGCCGAATCGGCCATGAGCGCTGGCTGCGCAATATTGCGGTCGCGATGGGCAACGCGCTGCGGGCTGGGTGTAATGACGGGATTGGGGCGGCGCTTCAAGCGCGGTTGGGACACGAAAGCAAGTTAGTGAAAGAGCATGTTCAGTGGGCACTCGATGCGAAAGGGCACTTCTAGAAATTCAAATTTTCGAGATGAAGTGCTAGGCGGACGGAGCGGAGCACACCGGAACGTACTTGTGTACGTGAGGATTGCGAGCACCGCCCAACGACGCAATTCGCCCGAAAAATGAATTTATAGAAGTGCCCGAAAGGTGACGAGCCTTGACCCCGGCACTGACTCCACAGTTAGGGCTGCTTGGTTCCCCACCTGACCCGGTTGGCCGCTTTACCATGCGGGAAGGCTCGTCACTGCTGATTGTAAATGACGCGCCACTTTAGAATGTATCCATGTCTTATTTAGTCCTGGCTCGCAAATACCGCCCCAAAAACTTTTCTGAAATGGTCGGGCAGTCGCATGTGGTCCAAGCCCTTGGCAATGCGCTGACCACCCAGCGTTTGCACCATGCTTACCTCTTCACGGGCACGCGGGGCGTGGGCAAGACGACGATTTCACGCATATTGGCCAAGTCGCTCAATTGCATTGGCACGGACGGGCAGGGCGGGATCACTGCCACGCCATGCGGTGTGTGTCAGGCCTGCAATGATATTGATAGCGGGCGTTTTGTGGATTACACCGAGCTGGATGCGGCATCCAACCGGGGCGTGGACGAAATTGCACAACTGCTGGAGCAGGCGGTTTACAAGCCGGTGGTGGGGCGCTTCAAGGTCTTCATGATTGACGAGGTTCACATGCTGACGAACACGGCGTTCAACGCCATGCTCAAAACGCTGGAAGAGCCGCCCGAATACCTGAAGTTTGTTCTGGCCACAACCGACCCGCAAAAAGTACCCGCCACCGTGCTGTCGCGCTGCCTGCAATTTAACCTGCGGCCCATGGCACCCGAGACGATTCTGGAGCATCTGGGCCATGTGCTGGGCATTGAAAACGTGCCGTCGGAGCCCCAAGCCTTGCGCTTGCTGGCGCGGGCGGCGCGCGGGTCGATGCGGGATGCGCTGTCATTGACCGATCAGGCGATTGCCTTTGGCTCTGGCGCTTTAGGTGAAGCCAGTGTGCGGCTGATGCTGGGCAGTGTGGACCGCAGCTATGTCTTCAAACTGCTGGATGCGCTGGCGCGAGGCGACGGCAAAACCGTGGTTGAAACCTCTGAGGCGCTGCGTGTCAACGGCCTGAGCGCCGCATCGACACTGGAAGAAATGACCACTGTGCTGCAGCGCATGGCAGTCCTGCAAGCGGTGCCTGACATGCTGGCTAAATCGCTCGAGGGTGATGAGGACACCGACCCGGAGGCGAGCGAGACCGCCCGCCTGGCGCAAACCCTGCCACCTGATGAGACCCAGTTGCTGTACAGTCTGTGCCTGCACGGGCGCAGCGAGCTGGGCCTGGCACCTGACGAATACGCGGCGCTGACGATGGTGCTGCTGCGCTTGCTGGCTTTCAAGCCTGCGGGTTCTGCTGTAGTGCCAAAAACGGGGAGCGCCGCCGAGCCTGGAAAAAAGCCCCACAGCCTGGATGAGCCAGCGCGGGTGGCTACTGAACCTGTAACCAGCCTGATTGCGGCTGAAAAGCCTGAAATACCGGTAAAAACACCTGAAAACGGTGTTTTTAAGGCATCAAATAAGCTTCCAGACCAATCAATACGTGCGCAAGCAGCTCCTGAAATTATAGCATCGAAATCTATATCCAATGAACAACCAGTACCCAGCTACACCGATTTGGGTGACTTCTGGGCCAGTCTGGTCAGCCAGCTTG
>JANMIH010000448.1:0-2134 GCA_031375685.1 Polaromonas sp.
CTGGATATTACAGAAGAAGTTTATTACGAAATTATTCGCCAAAAAACCGCTTCTCTGATTGCGGCTTCTTGTGCTGTCGGTGCTGCCTCTACGACAAAAGACCCCGCAACTATTGAGAAAATGAAGACTTTTGGCGAAAAAATCGGCATGGCTTTCCAAATTCGAGACGATCTTTTTGATTTCGGAACGGATGACGTCGGCAAACGTTTGGGCATTGACGAGGTACATGGCGAGGTCAAGCCTGGCGACAAACTGACGCTGATTGCGCAATTGCAATCTGAAGGTCACGTGGTGGCCATGGCGGGTGACGGCATCAACGACGCCCCTGCGTTGGCCAAAGCCGATGTCGGCATCGCCATGGGTACTGGCACGGACGTGGCCATGAACAGTGCGCAGGTCACGCTGGTCAAGGGTGATCTGCGCGGCATCTCCATTGCGCTTGGCTTGTCAAGCGCTACTGTTGCCAACATGAAGCAAAACTTGGCGTTTGCCTTTGTCTACAACGCGCTGGGCATACCAATTGCAGCAGGATTGTTGTACCCCTTCACAGGCTGGTTGTTGTCACCCATGATTGCTGCGCTGGCCATGAGCTTGAGTTCGGCATCCGTCATTTTTAATGCGCTGCGGTTGCGAGGCAGCAAGACGTAGTCAATTATTTGGCGGGCTGGATCTCGGTGACGACTATCGCACTGCCTGCTTGTTCGGCCTTGAATTTGACTTTGTCACCGGTTTTCAAATTGTCCAGCATGGCAGCATCCTTAACACCAAAAACCATGGTCATGCCTGGCATATCCAGGCTCTTGATCACGCCGTGTTTAAGTGTGATTTTTTTATTATCCTTGTCCACTTTTCGCACTTCGCCGTCAGCCATGTCGGCAGACGCTGGCGTGGCTGTTGCAGCCTCTTTTTTGACGGCATCTTTTGCCATGGGAGCGCCAGCGTGTGAAGCGGCAAATACCGATGTTGTACCCAACAGCAGCGTAGAAATAGTCAAGAGAGATTTAATGGTTTTCATGAGGGTACTTTCAAGTTGGAAAAATGTTGAGCGGTCGACATCAAGACTTGACGCGAGGTTTTGTGGCAGCCTTTGCTGCGTATGACTCATAAACGCGCGAGCTGCCATCTTTGGTGACAAGCACCACATCAAAAGCGTCACGCACACCTTGCATGTCACCTGGCATTTCCATGCCGGGCGAGCCTATCGGCATGCCGGGCACCGCCAGCCCGATGGCGACAGGCTTTTCACGCAGCAGCCGTTTGACCTCTCGCGCCGGTACGTGGCCTTCGATCACATAGCCGCCAACCTGCGCGGTATGGCAAGAACCAAACTTGTCTGGCAGTCCCAGCTTTTGCCGGATGGGTGCGGTATCGCTGACGTCGTTCGTGACGACATTAAAACCTTCTTTTCGCAAATGAATGACCCAGTCCTTGCAGCAGCCGCAGGTGGGCGTCTTCCATACCGTGACCTGCTCCGGCTGTATGGCTGCCTGCCCAAGCTGTGGGTAGGCTAGCGCGGCAACGCCTATCAAGCTGAGTGCGCTCTGAACAAAATTGCGGCGGCTTCGCGGTTGCATGTGATTTGACATAGTTGTGCTCCTTGAATAATGCAGACGGATGGGCATTTACTTTCCTGCCAGTACGGTGATCTTGCCCACCATGCCAGCCTGGTAATGGCCTGCAATCAGGCAGGCAAAGTCAAACTCGCCGGGGCGATTAAAAGTCCAGATGAGATTTTGCGTTTTCCCGGCAGACACGTGCGCCATGTAGGGCTCGTCATGTTCCATGTTTGGGAATTTCACCATCAGCGCAGCGTGTTCGTCGAGCTCTTTTTTGGTACCGATCACCATTTCATGCAACATCTTGCCCTGGTTTTTAACGATAAACCGAACGGTTTCGCCCTGCTTGACGGTGATGGCGTTAGGGGTAAAGCGCATGTTGTCATCCATCGTCAACGTGATGCTCGAATGCCGCGCGAGTTGCTGGGCGAGCTTCGGGTGAACGCCACCCGCGACGAGGTTGCTGATGAACGTGTGCCGCAACGAATGGAAATCGGCAACACGACCAGCGTCATCGACCGGACAGAGAAAGGTTGAGTCTGACCGTTGCTTCCACTCGGCCACGTTGCCCTTGGCTT
>JANMIH010000482.1:0-3749 GCA_031375685.1 Polaromonas sp.
GGACGCCCACCATCACGGAGATGGGAGCGATCGGTCAATCGCGCCGAATGCTCACCGCTGCTTCGACGTATCCAGACGCTGACCGGTTCTTCCGCGCCCTCCAGGGTTCGCCCCGGCTGGTCGATGTGGAGAATCTCATTCTTCGATCCGCTGATTTCGGAGTTCAAATCGAGCTCAAACCCAATGAAATCGGGGGCAGGTAGCTCCTGAAAAAATAGCGATTTAGGTAAAACTGGTTCGCGCCAATACCTGGCCAGGCAGCCCGCCCGCGCCCAACCTGACCACAAACGACTCGCCCATGGCGGGCCCTTCACCGGTGAAGGCAGAGATGTTGACCTGGTGCGTGACCCACACTTCAAACTGCCCTGCCCGTATGCCTTTGAGCCGCTGGTGCAATGCCTCGGTTTGCGCGGCCTGGTTGCTGCGGCTGTCAAAGGTGCTGTTCAGCGCGGGTAGCAAGTCGTAGCGGCCAAACGCCAGCGTCGCGGTGTCTGTGCAGCGGCACCAGGCGCTGGACTGAACGCTGCTAACGACCAGCTTGCGGCTTGCAAACCATTGCCCAATGCGTTTGGACTGGTCTTTGCCGGCGTTGCTTAAATTGCGCTGGGTGCTGCATTGGCCAAGCTGAAAATTGGGCGGGTCGCCCACACCGGCTTCGGTTTGTGCGTGCCGCAGCATCAGCACGCAGCCGCCCGCACGCAACAATGCGGCAACGTCAGGCGCGCTTTGTGCAAAGCTATGAAGGGATGGCAACGCGCTGGCTGCCAGCAGGGTTTGTAATGTTTGGCGTCGGTTCATGGTGATCCCGGTTTAACGCTGCGGCCGCGCAGCAGTTTGTCTTCAGCCACGGCCAGCGCCTCGGGCTTGCCCGACAGCACCAGCGTGTCACCTCCTTCGAGCAGCGTGTTGTCCATAGGTTCCAGCGACATGCCGCTGCTGCGGCGCAAGCTGACCACACGAACACCGACGGCATGCAGCACCAGCGAGGCCAGCGAGTTGCCCTGTAACTTGTGACCCAGCGGCAGCGTGACGGTCGCCAGGCGCTCTTCATCCTGTTCGTCAGCCGTGTCGTCGTCTGCCCCCCGAAAGTAACCGCGCAGGAGGTTGTAGCGCGCATCACGCTGGTCCTGCACCACCCGTATCACGCGGCGCATCGGCACGCCAACCAGCGCCAGCGCGTGGCTGGCCAGCATCAGGCTGCCTTCAATCGCCTCGGGCACCACCTCGGTCGCGCCTGCAGCCTGGAGTTTTTCCAGGTCATGGTCATCGACCGTGCGCACAATCACTGGAACCGTGGGTGCGTGGGCCCGCACATTGGCCAGAACCTTCAGCGCGCTGGCCGTGTCCAGATACGTCACCACCACCGCACTGGCGCGTGCCAGGCCAGCGGCCATCAATGCCTGCAGACGAGAAGCATCACCAAACACCACCGAATCACCCGCAGCAGCGGCTTGCCGCACGCGGTCGGGGTCCAGGTCAAGTGCCATGTACTGGATGTTTTCCTGCTCCAGCATCGACCCCAAATTTTGGCCGCAACGGCCATAGCCGCAAATGATGACGTGTTTGCTGGTGTTGATGGACTTGCGCGCAATCGACGTCATTTGCAGCGACTGCTGCAGCCACTCGCTGGCCACCAGCTTCATCACGATGCGGTTGCTGTACAAAATAATGAACGGCGTGGCCAGCATCGACAGCACCATGCTGGCCAAAATCGGGTTCAGCAAATCAGGCGGCACCAGGCGGCTTTCATTGGCGAGGCTGAGCAGCACAAAGCCAAACTCACCGGCCTGCGCCAGATAAAGCCCGGTGCGCAGTGACGTGCCCGACGTGGCGCCCAGCGCCCTCGCCAGCGCCGTGATCATCACCAGCTTGAACACCACCGGCAGCGTGGCCAACAACAGCACCAGCGGCCAGCGCTCCAGCACGATTTGCCAGTCCAGCATCATGCCGATGCTGATGAAAAACAGGCCCAGCAGCACATCATGAAACGGGCGGATGTCGGTTTCCACCTGGTGCTTGAACTCGGTCTCGGATATCAGCATGCCCGCAATAAAAGCGCCCAGTGCCAGGCTCAAACCCGCCAGCTCAGTGACCCACGCCAGCGCCAGCGTGACCAGCAGCAAATTCAGGACGAACAGCTCTTCGCTTTTGCGCCGCGCCACAATCGTCAGCCACCAGCGCATCACCCGCTGGCCACCCGTGAGCAGCAGGCCGACCAGGACGGCCGCCTTCAGGGCGGCAATCGCCAAGGCGGCGAACAGCGTGTCAGCGGGCGCACCCAGCGCGGGGATCAGCACCAGCAACGGCACCACGGCCAAATCCTGAAACAGCAGCACGCCCATGATGCGCTTGCCGTGCTCGGACTCCATTTCCAGCCGCTCCGCCAGCAGCTTGACCACAATGGCGGTGCTGCTCATGGCAATCGCGCCGGACAAGGCCAGCGCGGTTTGCCAGTCCATCTTCCACAGGGTGGGCGCCATGCTGACCAAAAAGAGCGAACCCCCCGTGGCCAACACAATGGTCAACAACACCTGCAGCAAGCCCAGGCCAAAAACATGGCGGCGCATGGAGCGCAGCTTAGGTAAATTAAATTCAAGCCCGATGACGAACATCAAAAACACCACGCCAAACTCACCCAGGTGGCGCACGCCATCGGCGTTTTTTGACAAGGCCAGCGCATGTGGGCCAATCACCACGCCAACGGCTAAATAACCCAGCATGGGCGGCAGCTTGAGCCAGCGAAACAGCGTCACTCCCAGCACGGCCGCCAGCAGGTACAGCAAGGTTAATTCAAGCGCGCTCATGCTTTGATGTTAAACGCCTTGCCCTGGCTGCGGTGGGTGGGGTCTATAGAATGCAGGCATGAGTTTTGATGCCTCCCAATTCAACCCCGACAAAGCCCAGGCGCTGGCGCGCAAGACCTTTGAAATTGAGGCCGCTGCTGTGCTGGGACTGGCCAGCCGCGTGGGCGCAGAGTTTGCGCAGGCTGTGCAGCTGATGCTGGCTTGCCAGGGCCGCGTCGTGGTGATGGGTATGGGCAAAAGCGGTCACATCGGGCGCAAGGTGGCGGCCACGCTGGCATCGACCGGCACGCCGGCCCTGTTTGTTCACCCGGCTGAGGCCAGCCATGGCGACCTGGGCATGATCACTGCGCAAGACGTGGTGCTGGCCATTTCCAACAGCGGCGAGAGCGCCGAATTCACCGCCATTTTGCCGGTACTCAGCCGCCAGGGCGTGCCGCTGGTGGCCATCACGGGCGGTACGCAATCCACTTTGGCCAAACATGCACAAGTCACGCTTGACAGCAGCGTGGCGCAAGAGGCCTGCCCCTTGAACTTGGCGCCCACCGCCAGCACCACCGCCCAGTTGGCGCTGGGCGATGCGTTGGCGGTCGCGCTGCTCGATGCGCGCGGATTCAAGCAAGAGGACTTTGCCCGCTCGCACCCCGGCGGCGCATTGGGCCGCAAGCTGCTGACGCATGTGAGTGATGTGATGCGCAGCGACGATCACGTGCCTTCCGTCGGGCTGGCGGCCAGTTTTAGCGACTTGATGCGCGAAGTCAGCAGCAAGGGCCTGGGATCGTCCGCGGTGGTCGATGCGCAAGGGCAAGTGCTGGGCATTTTTACCGACGGTGACTTGCGCCGGCTGGTTGAAACCGGTGTTGACCTGCGCAGCCTCAAAGCTGGCGACGTGATGCATGCCAACCCGCGCACCGTGCAAGCCGACGCGCTGGCGGTAGAAGCCGTGGC
>JANMIH010000510.1:0-2983 GCA_031375685.1 Polaromonas sp.
TTCACACGAGCAGCAAAGGCCGCAGTAACCCGCGTGTGGTCAAAAGGCGTGTCAAGAAATTCCCGTCGAAAAAAGGCGGGGAGCTTATGAATCGAAAGTTTGATTGGACGCCTGTTGTTAAGTGAACAGCATTGGGTTTGATCTCCAGTGCGCGCCGGTAGGCCGCCTCAGCCTCGGGCAGGCGTTTGCTGTCCTTGAGCAGGTTGCCCAGGTTGTTGTGGACCTCGGCGTAGTCAGGTTTGATCTCCAGTGCGCGCCGGTAGGCCGCCTCAGCCTCGGGCAGGCGTTTGCTGTCCTTGAGCAGAATACCTAGGTTGTTGAGGGGCGCGGCGTAGTCAGGTTTGATCTCCAGTGTGCGCCGATAAGCGCGTTCAGCCTCGTCTAGGTGGCCTGCCAGGTGTGCAGACAGTGCGGACTGAAAGAGTGCGCTTGAACTCTCCTGTTTTTGCCTTGATTTATTTTTAATTGGGATGGGCATTTTGGGCAGGCGCGACATAAGCTACAAGGGGAAAGGCTGACGGTATGTATGATTGATTGTACGCATTGAGATGTTGAGATGCGGGATGCTTCCCAAGCCCGACCAGTTCATGGGCTTGATGCAAATCAAGGCGGGTGTATGGCTGCTGTGCCATTGTGCAGCCATGCCGCACACCACCGCTTGCAAGTCAGCAGCTTTGGGCAACACGCTGGACTGTACGATGCCAAAATTTTGCGGCAAACTGATCACCACGCTTGAACCGGCGGTGACATGCGGCATGCCTTTGAGCGCCGGGCCCAGGCGCATCAAATCGTTGTTGCTGATGGCATCCACAACCGCCATGCCCGCGGCTTTCAGCTCCTGGATGCGCTCTTGCACAGTGCCAGCGCCGCGTGCCATGACAGTGTAGTCAATCAAGCCGACCACGCGCTGGGTTTGCGTTTGCAGCACTCGCACCAGATTCGCGTCCGTCATGGGTGTGAGAGGGTGGTTTTGTATGCCACTTTCGTTGAGCAGGGTCTCGTCTGCAAACAAGTAGCCTTTGAAGACCCTGCGCTTGTTGTCGGGGAAAGCGGGCGTGGCAATGGTGAAGTCGGTGCTCAGTGCGCGCATCAAGGAATCAGTGACAGCAAAATGAGGCCGAGTCCTACGCGTTGGTGCGCGTTGTTTAAACTGGAGAGTTAAAAAAAAATTACTGGGAGAACAAATATGAAACGATTTGCACGGGCGTCGGTTTTGTTGGCGGGTCTAGGTGCTGTGAGCCTGTCTGCGCAGGCAGCCGGAGCCCACCATGCAGTTGACGATGCGGCGATGTTCGATGTGGGCAAGTGCAAGCTGGAAGGCTGGGCCGAGCGCGAGACCGGCGGCGCTCGCTCTACCACCTGGGCACCGGTTGCCGGGTGGGCGCGGTGGAGCTGGGCCTGAATCTGGACAGAGAAAAGCAGGCCACGTCAGTTGCGGCCACCAGCTTTGGCCCGCAGATCAAATGGGCTTACCCGCTCAATGACCTGCTGAGTGTGGGCGCTGTGGCGTCGGCCAAATTCAACAGCCAGTCACCGCGCTATGCCAGCAGCACGTTGTTGCTGCCCCTGACTTGGCGCGTTGCCGTCACGCTGTCCGTACACGTCAATTGGGGTCGCAACTTTTTGCGGGGTGGCGTGGGTCAGCCGCGCGGCGGCGTGTCGCTTGAATGGGCGCCCATCAGCGATTTGTCGCTAGCGGCAGAGCGGTTTCGTGAAGCGGCCAATAATTCGACGCGGCCGGGTGCGCGTTATGCACTGACGCCGGAGGTCGAGCTGGACATCGGTCGCGCGCGTAGCCTGAATGCGGGTGGTGTGAGCTGGTGGACGGTGGGTGTCATATGGGGGTTTGACCGCTAGCAAAATGGGGTCACCGCGTACAATACCTTCAGCTTGTCGGGGTGCCCTGTATTTGAGGGGCTGAGATCATTTTAAAAAGGTGAGACCCGCTGAACCTGATCGGGATCATTCCCGCGTAGGGAACAACGCTTTTGGCACCCGGATTCCCTTTTGCAAGGGGTGCGGCTCTCCGGGCAAGTACTTTTGATACCTGCACCTGTAGATCCCACTTGTAGCCCCAATTTCCGGAGACCCGCCATGGCCAAAACCGCACTGACTGTTGACACCGCCGACTTGACAAGCCGCATCACGCGCACGCCTTTTCCCGGCTCGCGCAAAATTTACATTGAGGGTTCACGCCCCGATATTCGCGTGCCGTTTCGTGAGGTGTCACTGACCGACACGCTGGTGGCCGAGGGCACCAACACCCGGCGTGAGGCCAACCCGCCGCTGCGCTTGTTTGATGCATCGGGCGTGTACACCGACCCGGCAGTTGCCATTGACGTGACACGCGGCCTGCAGCCGCTGCGTGGCGCCTGGATCAATGAGCGGCAAGACACTGAGGCCCTTAGCGGTATCAGCAGCGCCTATGGCCGTGAACGATTGAACAACCCTGCATTGGCAGATGTGCGCATGGCCCACGCGCCGGTACCGCGTCGTGCCAAGCCCGGCATGAACGTGTCGCAAATGCATTACGCCCGCAAAGGCATCATCACCCCGGAGATGGAATACATCGCGATTCGTGAAAACCTCGTGCGTGCGCAACTGGCCGAGCGCCTGGCGACCGAACGCATGCCGAAAAAAGGGCATTCGTTCAACGCATCGATTCCTGAACAAATCACGGCGGAATTTGTGCGTGATGAAGTCGCGCGTGGCCGTGCCGTGATTCCGAACAACATCAACCACCCCGAGAGCGAGCCGATGATCATTGGCCGCAACTTTTTGATCAAGGTCAACGCCAACATTGGCAACTCTGCCGTCACGTCGAGCATTGAAGAAGAAGTTGACAAGCTGGTCTGGTCGATTCGCTGGGGTGCAGACACGGTGATGGATTTGTCGACCGGTGACAACATCCATGAAACACGTGAATGGATTTTGCGCAACTCGCCGGTGCCGATTGGCACGGTGCCGATTTACCAGGCGCTGG
>JANMIH010000180.1:0-2052 GCA_031375685.1 Polaromonas sp.
CCATGCGGGCAAACAGGTGGCAGCCCCCAAAAAGTTTGGCAATGTCAAGCACAAAGTCATCGAGCCTGCGCCCGGGCGTTACGTCAAAGCCAAAGCATAAATTCAAGATTAGTTTTTACAACACTGAAAAAGGAAAGACACCATGGAAGACATCGTTATCGTTTCAGCAGCCCGCACCGCCGTCGGTAAATTTGGCGGCGCACTGGCCAAAACGCCCGCCACTGAACTGGGCGCAGCCGTCGTCAAAGCTGTGCTAGAGCGCTCAAAACTCAGTGCTGACCTGATTGGCGAAATCATCATGGGTCAGGTTCTGACCGCTGGTGTGGGGCAAAACCCGGCCCGTCAAACGGTGCTGAAAGCGGGCTTTCCCCAAAGCATTCCCGGCCTGACGATCAACGCCGTTTGCGGCTCTGGCCTGAAAGCCGTCATGCTGGCGGCGCAAGCCGTGGCCACCGGCGACTGCGAAATCGTCATTGCAGGTGGGCAAGAGTCCATGAGCCTGTCACCCCACGTCTTGAATGGTTCGCGTGACGGCCAGCGCATGGGTGACTGGAAGATGGTCGATAGCATGATTGTGGACGGCCTCTGGGACGTTTACAACCAGTACCACATGGGCATCACGGCTGAAAACGTGGCCAAAAAATACGGCATCACCCGCGACATGCAGGACGCGCTGGCCTTGGCCAGTCAACAAAAAGCCGCTGCTGCGCAAGACGCAGGCAAGTTCAAGGACGAAATCGTGCGGTTTTCCATCGCGCAGAAAAAGGGCGATCCGATCATTTTCGCGGCCGACGAATTCATCAATCGCAAAACCAATGCTGAAGTGCTGGCTGGCCTTCGCCCCGCGTTTGACAAAGCCGGTGGCGTGACCGCAGGCAATGCATCCGGCTTGAACGACGGCGCTGCTGCCGTGATGGTGATGACCGCCAAAAAAGCCGCTGCGCTGGGCTTGACACCGCTGGCACGTATTGCCAGCTACGCCACGACCGGTCTGGACCCCGCCACCATGGGCATGGGCCCGGTGCCTGCGTCAACCAAAGCGCTGGCACGCGCTGGCTGGAAGCCGCTAGAGCTGGACGTGCTTGAAATCAACGAAGCCTTTGCTGCACAGGCCTGCGCTGTCAACAACGAGATGGGTTGGGACACCAGCAAGGTCAACGTCAATGGCGGCGCCATTGCGATTGGCCACCCGATTGGCGCATCAGGCTGCCGCATTTTGGTCACGCTTTTGCACGAGATGGTGCGCAGCGGCGGCAAAAAAGGCATTGCCAGCCTGTGCATCGGCGGCGGCATGGGGGTTGCCCTATGCGTGGAACGCTGATTTTGCTGTAAATTAGTGTCAATTACTGCTTGAATTCGTCTTTAAACCAATCAATACGGGCGCAAGCAGCTATTAAAACTATAGCACTTTATATTCAAGGAGATACATATGAGCAAAAAAGTAGCGTACGTCACGGGCGGCATGGGCGGCATCGGTACCGCCATCTGCCAGCGCCTGGCCAAAGACGGCTTCACCGTCGTGGCAGGCTGCGGCCCCACGCGCGACCACGCCAAATGGATTGACGAGCAAAAGGCGCTGGGCTACACCTTCTACGCCTCGGTCGGCAACGTAGGCGACTGGGATTCCACGGTTGAAGCTTTCGCCAAAGTCAAGGCCGAGCACGGCCCGGTCAGTGTGCTGGTCAACAACGCCGGCATCACGCGCGACGGCCAGTTCCGCAAAATGAGCAAGGCCGACTGGGACGCCGTGATTTCGACCAACCTGAACAGCATGTTCAATGTGACCAAGCAGGTGATTGAAGACATGATCACCGCCAACTTTGGCCGCATCATCAACATCAGCTCGGTCAATGGTCAGAAAGGCCAGTTCGGCCAGGTCAACTACTCGACAGCCAAGGCTGGTTTGCATGGCTTTACCATGGCGCTGGCGCAGGAAGTCGCCGCCAAGGGCGTGACCGTCAATACCGTCAGCCCTGGCTACATCGGTACCGACATGGTCAAAGCCATTCGTCCTGACGTGCTGGAGAAAATCGTTTCTGGTGTGCCCGCCAA
>JANMIH010000546.1:0-1685 GCA_031375685.1 Polaromonas sp.
GGCCGCAGTAACCCGCGTGTGGTCAAAAGGCGTGTCAAGAAATTCCCGTCGAAAAAAGGCGGGGAGCTTATGAATCGAAAGTTTGATTGGACGCCTGTTGTTAAGTGAACAGCATTGGGATTAAATCCAATAAATACGGGCGCGACCAGATCCTGAATTGGTAGCGTATTTCAAGCAGCGTCACTGGTGACTACATCGCCTCAAGCCGCACATACCCTGCCTCGCGCTGGCTGCGAATGGCCAAAATAAAAACAATCTCCAGTTCAGCCGAGTGGTTGTACAGCGCCAGGTAGCCTCTGTGTTTGGCGCCTAGCACCAGTTCGCGCAGGTCGCCAGCAACGGGGCGTCCAATCAGTGGGTGACGAGTCAGCAAGTCCAGGCCGTCAATGATTTCTGAGATTCTTTCAAGCGCAGCCTCAGGGTTGTGCTGTGCAAAGTGCTCAAAAATCCGGTCAAAGTCTTCGGTGATTTCTGGTGCCAGCTCCAGGGTGGCCATAGCAGTCAAGCGCCCAGCCTGCGTGCTTTGGGTTTTGCAGCAGTTTTGCCATTGGCCCGCTCCTGCAGGTAGTGCCGCATGTCTGCCCACGCAATCGCCTGCCCCGTGGCCGCTATCTTGGCGTAGCGCTGCTGAGCCACGGCCTGAAAGTCGGCTTGCTGTTCGGCCACGGCCAGTTTGTCGGTGATGGCCTGCAAAATAAAACTGTGCGCGTTGGTGTTGGCCATTGCAGCCACTTGGGCAATGCGGGTTTTGATGTCAACTGGCAGGCGGATGGTGGTGGTGGACATAGGCACTTTCTGGGTTTTTGACCACTGTAGCACGGCCGTGCTACATCAACCACCTTCGATTTGGCAATTTACCACGGCATTCAAATTGAAATCGGTCATTTTTAGGCATCAAATCGGCCTCGAGCCCAATCAATACGGGCGCAAGCAGCTACTGAATAAATAGCGCTTAAATCGCTGGTTATTTAGGCCACAGCACCCACAGCCTGAGCGGCTGGTTAAATTTAGCGGCGTATTCACCCGCCTCTTGGCCCGTGCCGGCAAAGTAGTCGGCCCGCACCGCACCCACTATGGCGCTGCCCGTGTCTTGCGCAAACACCAGCCGCTGCAGGTTGCCCGCCACCCCGCGCGTGGCCAGCCACACTGGCGTGCCGTACGGGATGCTGCCCGGGTCCACCGCAATTGATCGGCCCGGCGTCAGCGGCACGCCCTGCGCACCCCGGGGGCCGAAGGCGGCGTCCAGGTCATTGAGCGCTTCTTCCCTGAAGAACACAAAGCGCGGGTTGCTCCACAGCAGTTGCTGCACGCGCTGCGGGTTTTGTGCGGCCCAGGCTTTGGTGGCGTCTGGCCAGGGGTTGATCTTGGTCACGCCCTGGCTTAGCAGCCACTGGTTAACGCTGCGGTAAGGCTGGTCATTGGTGCCCGCAAACGCCACGCGAATGGTGCGCTGCGCACCGTTCGGCTCAGTGATGCTCAAGCGCCCCGATCCCTGTATGTGCAGCAGCAGCACATCAATCGGGTCGGCCAGGTAGGCAATCTCACGCCCGCGCAGCGCGGCCTGCGCTTCAGGCAGCGTGTCCATCTCTTGCCGGGTGAACCACGGCTTGCGGCTGCCCAGGCCAGCGGGTGTTTTGTACAGCGGCACGTCGTAGCCATTGCCGGGCAAGCGGCTGGCTTTGAGC
>JANMIH010000182.1:0-2593 GCA_031375685.1 Polaromonas sp.
AGGCCGTCTGTAGATGTGCAGTCTGTTCCTCGCTTTGATAGCCGATTTCGTTGACGTCAGTGCTGAGAAATACCGTCACCAAGAAGTGTTTATTCAACACCCTCGGTTGACTTTATGGGAAGTCCCTGTAATTGGGCTAGAAGTCGATTTAACACTCGAAATCGACTCTTTTCAGCATTTTCAAAGCGTTTCGGCTACTTTTTGACCAACACCAGCCCCTTGAGGTACTCCCCTTCGGGAAACGTCACCGTCATGGGATGATCGGGCGCGCCGCCCATGCGTTCTGTGATGTAAGCGTCCACATCTGCGTCCAGCCCCGCACCTGCGACTATTTTGTGGAACAAATCAGCACCAATGCCGCCTGAGCACGAATAGGTGAAAAGCACGCCGCCAGGTTCCAGCAGCATCAGGGCCAGGCGGTTGATGTCTTTGTAGGCTCTGGCGGCACGCTCGGCGTGCGCGGCGGTGGGGGCGAATTTGGGCGGGTCGAGCACGATGGCGTCAAAGGTCACGCCGTCTTTCAGGTACTGGCGCAGGGCGGCGTTCACATCCGCGTCGCGCATGGTGGTGCGGCTGGCGTCAAAGCCGTTCAGTGCCACGTTGGCCATCGCGCGTTCAATCGCCGGGCCTGACGAGTCAATCGACGTGACATGCGCCGCGCCGCCGGCCAATGCGGCCACGGTAAAGCCGCCTGTGTAGCTGTAGCAGTTCAGCACGCGCTTGAAACCCATGCGGCGGGCGTAGGCAGCGAACTTATGGCGGCTGTCGCGCTGGTCCAGATAAAACCCGGTTTTGTGCCCTTCTGCCACGTCCAGGCTTAACCGCCAGTCGTGCTCGGTCAGGATCACCTCGGTGCTTCCTGAGCCGGCCAACCAGCCAGTCGCCTCGGGCAAGCCTTCCAGTGTGCGAACACTGGCATCCGATCGCTCATACAACCTGCTCAGCCCGGTTTGCTTGAGCAAGGCCTCCACAATCACGCTTTTGAACCGCTCTGACCCGCAGCTGGAGAACTGCGCCACCAGCGTGTCGCCATACCTGTCGACCACCAGGCCGGGTAGGCCGTCTGATTCGCCATGAATCAGCCGCAGGCCATTGCTTTGAATGTCAAAAAGGCATCTGGCTGATATGGCACGGGCGCAAGCAGCGCCTATAAAAGTAGCATCGATGCGCTGGGCTTCGTCAAAACTCCAGACCCTGGCGCGGATTTTGGACTGTGGGCTGTAAGCCGCCCAGCCTAAAAACTGACCGTCATGGCTGTCGATACGCACCGTCTCGCCCGCATCCCCACCACCCGTGGCAATCGCGCCGTCAAACACCCAGGGGTGGCGGCGCAGCAGGGACTTTTCTTTTCCGGGTTTCAGGCGCAATGTTTTCATGCAGGTATTGTCGCGTTCAGGCGGGCTTTGCGAAAACATTCCGCCAAATGGTTTAGCCAAGAAAATCTGGTGACAATGCGGGGATGCGTTCAAGCTGCCTTCAGTCGGGGGCCTTGTCATGGCTCAAGTCATGGTCAGCGTCTTGCCTGTTGGCACTGGTATGTACCGCAGCCCCGGCTGCGCCCCTGCTGGAACTGAATCCGGCAAAGCAGCCGATAGCACTTGGCGAAGCTAGGCAATACTGGATTGATACGGACGCCAAGCTTGAGCCGATGCAAGTCATCACCAGTCCCGACATCGCCTGGCGGGCATCGCCAGAACGCGGCATCTATCCGCTCAAACCTCGGCAGGCGTTGTGGATCAAATTTACTGTGCCGGCCTCCCAGGACAGCGAGCGTTGGGTGCTAGAGATTCCCTACCCGGCTCTGGACCATGCAGAGCTGCACACCGTTCAGCCATCCGGGCAAATGACCGTGCAAAAAGCCGGCGACCTGCTGGCCGTCAACAGCTGGCTGACACCGCACCGCCACGCGCTGATGGTGGTCAGCTTTAACCCGCAACAGCCCACCCAATTCCTGCTGCGGCTGGACAACGCGCAGGGGTTCAGCGCGCCGATCCGCTTTGCCAACGCCCGCTTTGTGCTGCGCAGTGAACAGAAAATATCGCTTTTTTTGGGTTTTTACTTTGGCTTGGCAGCGCTGGGTTTGGGTGTTGGCCTGATGGGCATGGTATGGCTGCGGGACCGCGCCTACCTGTACTACGCGGTGTGCTCTGCCATGCTCGGCTTGACTTTGGCCGCCATCACGGGGGCTGCCGCCCTTCACTTGTGGCCCAATTCGCCCTACTGGGCCGACAGGTCGCTGGCGATTCTGGGCATCTGGGCCTTGCTCAGCGTGCTGCTGCTGAACGCCACGGTGGTGTCATTGGCGGAGCGCTCCCGACTTTTAAACCGGCTGGTCTGGGCGGTTGCGGGCGTGGGTATCGTGCTGTCAGTTTTGCTGGGTGTCACAGACAGCGCGCTTCGCCTGACCCTGTCTGTGCCTTTTGTGGTAACTGTGCCGGTGGTACTGATCGGGATCAATGTATGGGCCTGGCGTCATGGTGACCGTTACGGTGGCTGGCTACTGCTGACAGCCATCCCCTTTGCCATTGCCTGGGCGATTGCCGCCGCGCGCTACCTGGGCTGGATCCCCTTGAGTTTTATGACCGAACAAAGC
>JANMIH010000565.1:0-5021 GCA_031375685.1 Polaromonas sp.
GACTGCGTTCATGCAGCAGCTCTCTGGTGCGCAGCTGATGCCTGGTGAGCCTGACCCAAACGTGCGGCGCGCAACTTTAAAATAAATTGAACAGCATTCACCACATAAGCTGCGTAAGCCGCTAAAGCCAGGTACATCAGCGCCTGCGTACCCAGGCTACCCGTCAGCAGGGCCACGAGATAAGCGGTGTGCAACGCCAACACAAGCATACTGAACATGTCTTCCCAATAAAAAGCGGGGGCAAACAAGTAGCAGTCAAACACCACTTTTTCCCAAATACAACCCGTCACCATGATGGTGTACAGCGTCATGGTCTTCACCACGACAGACACGGTGGCCAGGTTTTGCCCTTCACCTGTCGCCAAAAATCGCAGCACCAACCCCAGGCTGATCAGAAACACCAGAAACTGTACTGGCGCAAGCACACCTTGGACTAAAGTCCAGACGGACGCATCCCGCTTCCGCCGCTGCTCCTCGGTGTACAACGACGTCTTTTTTGTCTCTTTGTTTCTCTGCATACCCCCAATTTAACCGCCCTTTCAAAAAGTGTCAACTTATATTGACGTAAATTTAATCTGACATTTTTCTCGCTTTTTTACCGTGCGCACTAAAGCTGCTTTAAAGTGGAAAAAAGCCGAAAAATTAAGTGAATACTTGGTTGACCAAATCGCAGCGAGCATGTACAAACCGTGGCTAGATGACAAACGAATGCGGCTTTGGACTACGTGCTGGCTACATTTCGATGGGATTTCGCATCGTATTTGAGCGGTTGTGAGCGGATCCATAACCTGTCAAGTCAGGAAAATTGAAGAGCGTAAAGTTGCACCGATATTGTTTGGTGCCGTGGCGCTAAAGCCCTTAGGGGTTAAAAAAGGCAGACGCGAGGAGACAAACCGATGAACGTCTTTACAAATAACCGGGCCATAGCCTCAGCAGACTCTGAGGCAGTCAGCAAGTCAGCGGGCACTGAGGCCACCAGCAATTCTTATATCGAAGGAAGCCAAGCTTTGGCGCGCCTGGCTACCGATGCCAACCGGGAGGTTGTTGAGTTGCGCTTGGCTGTCCTGTCTCGCGCTATTGAGCATGAAATCATCCCGCGCTTGATGCTGGCCCATCCCACCGCAGCGGACTGCATCAGCATGACTTCAGCGCCAAGTCCACAAGTCAGCGCTGAAGATGTGACCGCTTTTGCAAAGCTGGTGCTTGCGCCCGACGAGAACGTCGCCCACGCCTGTATTGAAACCATGCGAAGCAGCGGTATATCGGTGGAAACGATTTACACCGATCTGCTGGCACCTGTCGCTCGCTATTTGGGCGAGTTGTGGGAAGAAGACCTGTGCGACTTTACGGAGGTGACGCTGGGTCTGGGCCGTTTGCACCAGGTGCTGCGCGAACTAAGTCCTGCTTTCAGCCAGCCCAATCACGCCGCCAATGGTCGGCGGGCCCTGTTGCTGCCTGCACCTGGAGAGCAACATACCTTTGGCTTGGTCATGGTGTCTGAATTCTTCAGGCGTGCTGGCTGGGACGTGGGCGGCGGCCCTTGGGAGGCGGGTGCAGATCCGGTCATGATGGTGCGCAGCGAGTGGTTTGATGTTGTGGGATTTTCGTTGGGTGATGTCACACGCCTGGACGCGCTGGCCGAATGCATCCAACAAATCCGAAAATCTGCACTGAATTCATCCATCAGCATTTTGGTTGGAGGGCCGCTGTTTCTAGCGCATCCTGAGTATGTCAGTTTCGTCAATGCGGATGCGGCTTCGACCGACGGAGCGCAAGCGCCTACATTGGCTGCACGCCTGGTTGCTGCACAATCAGCGAATAAGCGCGAAAACACCTCATCGCTCAAAACAACTCCTTCTTAATGAATGCCACCCTCCAGTTGACTAAAGAAAATGTTCTTGGGCATTTTGATCAGCCCGAACTGTTTTTAGCAGGACTGGATGCACAAACTGCCTCTTCCCTGATTTCAGCGGCGGCAGACGTGGCACTGATCCTGGACGAAGCGGGCATCATCCAGGACATGGCTTTTGCCAGCGATGAGCTCAAAGAGCATGGCGATCTGGACTGGCTGGGCAAGCCCTGGCTGGAAACGGTGACAGTTGAAAGCCAGCCCAAAGTTCAGGAAATGCTCAAGGAGGCAGCTCTTGGCGGCAGTACAAAATGGCGTCACATCAACCATCCATCAGCCAACAAGGCTGACCTGGCACTGTCGTACACCATCGTGCCTGTCACGCGAGAGGCCGGTCGGCGGCATTCCGTTGCGTTTGGCCGAGACTTGCGTTCGCAGGTGGCATTGCAACAGCGCCTGGTCAGCGCGCAGCTGTCCATGGAGCGCGACTACTGGCGGCTGCGTCATGTCGAAACCCGTTACCGCTTGCTGTTTCAAGTGGCATCTGAAGCGGTGTTGATCCTGGATGCCACCTCTGAAAAACTCGAAGAGGCCAATCCTGCGGCCTACAAACTGTTAGGCGATAAGGCGCGCACAGCGGGCTGGACATTTACTGAAAGTCTGGACGCACTCAGTGTGCCGGGCGTGCAGCAGTTGTTTGCAGCACTGCGCAGCAACGGACGTGCCGAAGCGATTACCGTCTGCTTTGCGGGCTCGCCAGAAGTGTTTTCGTTGTCAGGCTCATTGTTTCGTCAAGAAAATTCCACCCATCTGCTGGTGCGTATTGACACCACACAAACAATGGATGCTTCGGGCGAAAACAGCGCCACCCAATTGATGATGAAGGCGCTGGAAAACGCACCTGACGCCTTTGCCATGACCGATCTGGAAGGCCGTGTCATGTCAGTCAACCGCGCTTTTCTGGAGCTGACGCAGCTGGCCAGTGAAGCACTGGTGCGCGGTGAGTCGCTGCAAAAGTGGTTAGGCCGCAGCGGTGTCGACATGAATGTGCTGGTATCGAATTTAAAGCAACGCGGCACGGTGCGGCTGTATGCCACGACCATGCAGGGCGAATACGGCGCCAAAGCCGATGTCGAAATTTCTGCCGTGTCTGTCAACAGTGGTGACCAGCCTTGTCTGGCTTTTACCATTCGCGATGTGGGCAGGCGCCTGATGGGTGAAACGCAAGTTGCGGGCAAAGACATGCCGCGCTCACCAGGTCAGATGACCGAACTGGTAGGCCGTGTGCCACTGCGCGATATCGTGCGGGAAACCACAGATCTGATTGAAGAGCTGTGCATTGAGGCGGCGCTGGAGCTAACCGGCGACAACCGTGCTGCCGCAGCTGAAATGCTTGGTTTGTCCCGGCAAAGCTTATACGTCAAACTGCGTCGTTTCGGCGTAACCGACGCCTTGTCTGAAACGCCAGCTTAAGTTTTAGTCAGGTGGCGCTGCCCGACGCGCCACTGCCGGGCTGGTACATCAAGTCAAGCTGCTGCCGATTGATACCCAAAATAGTCGCCGCCTTGTTCAAATCAGCGCCCGCGCGTTCCATCGCCATGCGAATAAAGTTGCGTTGCAACATGTCGGCTGCTCGGCGCATCAGTTCCGGTAGCGCCTGGCTGCCAACCTGATCGCAAAGCACCTTGACCGCAGCCTGCACAGGTTCAACGGTTGCCGCCAAATCGCCGTTGGCGGTGGTGGCCAGACGCACACTAAAACCAATACACGGTGGGTCAATCTCGCTGAGCAACGTGGCCGCTACTTCAATCGGCTTGAGCAAGGCGTTGCTCAATAACAATTGCGATTGCGCATATTCGGTCATGCCTTCTTTGCGCACCTGGTTTAACAGGCCACTGAAGGGCTCGTCAGGCAAACTGATCCAGTCTGACAGAGGCCTGCCACGAACCGATGCTTCGGTGCTGGCTTCAACCAGTTTTAAAAATGCCGGGTTCGCCACCAGCACACAACCATCGACATCGGTGACCGCAACGCCTTCGGTGGCGCTGTCAACCAGGCGTGCCAATGTTGCGCCCAGGTCGCTGGACGTTGCCAGTTGATCAGTCGTGCGAATACGCACCAGCAGTTGCATCGTGTCAATGACTTTGAAGGGTGTGGCCGTCACACTGGCGCTGCGTACCTGACCCCTGAGAAGTCCGCGCGTTTCGGTGGATTGGCTGGTATCCAGCGCCGCTTTCAAGCCTGCGGTAATGATGTGCCGCGAGTCGCGTTCAAACGCAAAATCAGCGCTTTGCCCCACAACTTGCGCCGCTGTCAGGTCAAACAAATCGGTCGCACTCTGGTTGGCCTCAACAATACAAAGCGTTGCACCATCGACCACCACGACAGCGTCTGTCGCGACCTGGAAAAGCAGGCGATAGCGCGCCTCGGACTGGCGCGCGCGGCTGTAGTTGCGCTCCATTTCTTGCTGGGCTCCCAAAAATCTTTGCTGCAAAGCGGCACTGATGCCCAAGTCGCGACCAACTGCCAAAATGGGGCCGTCTGAGCCTAGGCGCATGGCGGTATAGGCCACTGCCACAGTAGAACCATTGCCCGACGGGTGATTCACCTCGCGCTTTCGAGTCGCGCAGTCAGGTCTTGCCTCGGTGATCATGCTTTCAAGCTTGGGCTTGCTCTCGATCGTGACCGTATCAGTCCAGCGCTGACCGATCCACGCGTGTGCATTGCTGGCAAGGGGTGTCGACGCGCGCTGATCCACCCGGCGCACAATGCCGTTCTCGTCAAGCACCAGGGCAATATCGCCGCCCAGGCTGATCATGGTTTGCGCCAGTTCAGGCGCCCACTCTGACAGCGACTGTGAAAAAGTCATGGCGTTGTTTGATGTCGTCATCACATCCCCTTCATCCATGGTTGGCCAACAGGTCACGATAGACCCTGACCCGCAGCATGCCGTGGATGGCGAGCCATGCTGTGGTTAATCTGCTTCATTGAGTTAAGACCGACTTGCGAGACTTAAATTCAATCTAAGTGTAAATAATAGTTGACACTATACATTGTCAACCAAATAATACAACTATGTTTTTTGCTAACCCGCGCCCAAGCCTTGCGACAGTGGCTGAGCTGTTCAAACCCATCACCTGGTTCCCACCCATGTGGGCTTTCGCCTGCGGCG
>JANMIH010000591.1:0-8131 GCA_031375685.1 Polaromonas sp.
GTTAAAAGTGGGCGAAACCGGCGGTACTTATGATCTGGCGCGTGATTTGCGCCAACCTGTTTACTCACGCCCGCTTAACCCGCCTGCAGCCGGCAACACTGTCCCGTCGACGCTGCAAATTCTGGTGCCACTTGATGACCAGGGGAAATTTGGTGGCGTCGTCATGGGTGAATACGCGATTGATGGATTGCTGCGCTTTGGCGTGCCGAGTGAAGTCACCGCCAAATACGCAGTGACGTTGCTCGACGATAAAAGCAATGTGCTGGCTGGTAATTTGCCGCCTCCCCGCAGCCCGGCGGTGCGGCTGTTGCCCTGGTCTGAGGGTGCCTCGGCGTATGAAATTCCGGTGTCGCCTGTGGGTAATGGCTTGTTGATTCGCGCGCAAGGCTACAGGGCGTCTTTGGGCGTGGTGGGCAGCGGGTTTTTCTGGCTGGTCAGTGCACTTAGCGCGCTGACGGTCTGGATGCTGCTTGGCACCTGGCGACACACCCGGCGCAGGGTACAGGCGCAGCAGGCACTGATCAAGGAAACCAACTTTCGCCGGGCGATGGAAAACTCCATGCTGACCGGCATGCGCGCGCTCGACATGACCGGCCGTATCACCTATGTCAACCCGGCCTTCTGCCAGATGACGGGCTTGCAGGAGTCCGATCTGGTCGGCCGCATGCCGCCCTTCCCGCACTGGCCAGCCAATGAGATTGAAACATCGATGGGACTGCTGAAAGAAGAGCTGGCAGGGCGTACGCCAGTGGGTGGTTTTGAATTGCGCGTGCAGCGCAAAAATGGTGAAATTTTTGACGCACGCATGTACGTGTCGCCACTGATTGACCCCAAAGGCCAGCAAACCGGCTGGATGACATCGATGACCGACATCACGGAGCCGCGCCGCATTCGTGATGAATTGTCGGCGTCTTACAACCGATTTACCACCGTCCTGGAGGGGCTGGATGCTGCGGTTTCAGTAGCGCCGCTGGGAAGCGAAGAAATGTTGTTTGCCAACAAGCTTTACCGCTCCTGGTTTGGTGCTGACGTTTCCGGTCACATGAACCTGATTGCCCAGGCGGGCGTGCCAGCCGCCGCCCCAACCGACGATGCGCTGGACGCGGTCGATGGCTTGGCGGGTTTCCCGACCGACACGCTGACCGATGCACAGACAGAAAACGCCGAGATTTATGTGCCCAACCTGTCCAGATGGCTGGAGGTGCGCTCGCGCTACCTGACCTGGGTGGACGGACGGCTGGCCCAGATGGTGATTGCCACTGACATCACGCCGCGTCGCCATGCAGAGGAACAAGCGGCTCAGCAAAACGAGCGCGCCCAGACCGCCAGCCGATTGATCACCATGGGCGAGATGGCGTCCAGTGTGGCGCATGAATTGAACCAGCCACTGACCGCCATCAACAACTACTGCAACGGCATGGTGACGCGCATCAAGGCCGACAAAATTTCGACGCAAGACTTGTTGCTGGCACTTGAAAAAACAGCCAAACAGGCACACCGCGCAGGCCAGATCATCCAGCGCATCCGGTCCTTCGTCAAACGCAGCGAGCCCAACCGCACGCTGGCCGATGTGGGCACGATGGTGAGCAACGCGATGGAGCTGGCCGAGATCGAACTGCGGCGTCACCATGTGCGCCTGTCCCACTACATCGCGGCTCGTTTGCCGCAGGTGATGGTGGACCCGATTTTGATTGAACAGGTGCTGATCAACCTGATGAAAAATGCGGCTGAATCGATTGAGCACGCGCATTTGCCAACTGCCCGGCGCAGCGTTGAATTGCGCGTGGTACCCAAGACCATAGAAGACCAGCAAGTGGTCGAGTTTTCAGTGCTGGATTCCGGGCGCGGTCTGTCCCCCGAAGTGATGGGGCGGCTGTACGAAGCCTTTTACTCGACCAAGGCAGAAGGCATGGGCATTGGCCTGAAACTTTGCCGCAGTATTGTGGAGTCGCATCAGGGGCGGCTGGAAGCTGAGAACCTCTACAATGGGACGGAGGTTGCGGGATGCCAGTTTACCTTCTGGATACCGGTTTCCCCCATGACGCAAACGATGCTGGAAACCATCACCTTTGCTACCGATTCTGCAGCAGACAATTTGTCGGTAAAAAACTCAGGTCCAACTTGAGAAGTTCACGAAAGAAAATTGGTTATGAGCTTGATTCCCAAAAAAGGCACGGTGTATGTGGTTGACGACGACGAGGGCGTGCGCGACTCCTTGCAGTGGCTGCTGGAAGGCAAAGACTACCGGGTGCGCTGCTATGACTCGGCAGAAACCTTTTTAAGCCGATACGACGCCCGCGAGGTCGCTTGCCTGATTGTGGACATCCGCATGGGCGGCATGACCGGCCTGGAGCTGCAGGACAAACTGGTCGAGCGCAAATCACCGCTGCCCATCGTCTTCATCACCGGTCATGGCGATGTGCCCATGGCGGTCAACACCATGAAAAAAGGCGCGATGGATTTCATCCAGAAGCCGTTTCAGGAAGATGCCCTGGTCAATCTGGTGGAGCGCATGCTGGTGCAAGCCAAAGAAGCGTTTGCAGGCCACCAGCAGTCCGCCAGCCGCGATGCCCTGCTGGCAAAACTGACATCGCGCGAGTCACAGGTGCTGGAGCGTATTGTGGAGGGCCGTTTGAACAAGCAGATTGCCGACGACCTGTGCATCAGTATCAAAACGGTAGAAGCCCACCGCGCCAACATCATGGAAAAACTGAACGCGAATACCGTGGCTGACTTGCTGAAAATCGCACTGGGTTCGACCACACCCAAAGCTTGATTCCAGACTTTAGCTGCTATATTTTTAGTAGCTTATTGCGCCCGTATCCATTGGTTAAAACGATGATTACGGGCTTTTTTATTGGCAAAAATAACCTTAAATTACTCCAAATCAGCCATGACAGCCCAAATCATCGACGGTAATGCCTTATCCAAACAACTGCGACTCGATGTCGCCCAGCGCGCAGCGGCTCTGCGCGCACGCGGCATCACGCCCGGCCTCGCCGTGGTGCTGGTGGGCGACAACCCGGCCAGCCAGGTCTATGTGCGCAACAAGGTCAAGGCGTGTGAAGACAATGGGCTGTACTCGGTGCTCGACAAACATCTGGCGACGCTCAGCGAAGCAGATTTGCTGGCACGTGTTGAAGCGCTGAACAACGACCCGGCGATTCACGGCATCCTGGTACAACTGCCGCTGCCTGCGCACATTGACGCTCACAAAGTGATTGAAGCTATCGCGCCTGCCAAAGACGTTGACGGCTTTCACGTGGCCAGCGCGGGCGCGCTGATGGTTGGTCAGCCCGGTTTTTGGCCCTGCACGCCTTATGGCTGCATGAAGATGCTGGACAGCATTGGCTACGACTTGCGCGGCAAACACGCCGTCGTGATTGGCCGCAGCAACATTGTCGGCAAACCCATGGCGCTGATGCTGCTACAAAAAAACGCCACTGTCACGATCTGCCACAGTGCCACAGCTGATCTGAAAGCCATGACGCTGCAAGCCGATGTGATCGTGGCCGCAGTAGGCAAGCGCCGTGTGTTGACGGCAGACATGGTCAAACCCGGTGCGGTGGTGATTGACGTGGGTATGAACCGCGATGATTCAGGCAAGCTGTGCGGTGATGTTGATTTTGACGGCGTTAGCCAGGTGGCGGGTTACATCACGCCTGTGCCGGGTGGTGTGGGGCCAATGACGATCACTATGCTTCTGGTCAATACGCTTGAGGCTGCGGAGCGTTTGTAAGTCGGGAGCAGGCTCATTCAACGCAGAGGCGCAGAGAACCGCAGAGATAAATTTACTTTTTAACTTCCTCTGCGCAGCTCTGCCTCCTCTGCGCCTCTGCGCTTAAGGTGTCCGGCTTTTGACTTAAAACCCACAGCGCAAAACCCGCACACAACCACTGCACAAAATACATCGCACTGCCCAGCCCGTGCAGCAGCTTCAAATTTCCGCCGTCAGCGCGGGCACTGACAATACGGGGTGACAGACCAAACTCCACCAGCACTGCCAGCAACAGGCCAGTCACTACAAATTTTATAGCTGCTTGCGCGGGTATATCTTGGTCTATAGCTTCTTTTTGGTTATAAATCAGGAGTAAAAAAATGGCGCAGCCGATGCTGAGCCAGGTTTGCGCGGTAAAAAGCTTGGCCGCCATCTGCCCCGCGGCTGCCGGGCTGGGCAGGTGGATAAAAAGCATGGGCACGATGATGAAGCCCAATGCCGTCAGACTGCCCCACCAAAGGGCTGCGATCATCAGGCCGAAGCGATAGCGCATGGAATTAGATATACATGACGGCGATGATTTCGTAGCGTTTTAGGCCACCCGGCGCTTGAAACTCGACAGAATCACCTTCGTCCTTGCCGATCAGGGCGCGCGCAATCGGTGAGCTGATGTTGACCCGGCCAAACTTGATGTCGGCCTCGTCTTCACCCACGATCTGGTACGTCACCTTGTTGCCTGACTCTTCGTCTTCCAGCTCTATGGTTGAGCCAAACACCACCTTGCCGCCAGCGTCCATCTCTGACGGGTCAATGATTTGCGCGACTGACAGCTTGCCTTCGATTTCCTGAATCCGGCCTTCTACAAAACCCTGGCGGTCTTTGGCGGATTCGTACTCGGCGTTCTCACTCAAATCGCCCTGCGCACGGGCATCTGAAATGGCGTTGATGACCCATGGACGATGAATTGTTTTGAGCTCGTGCAACTCCAGTTTGAGTTTTTCAGCGCCGATTTTGGTGATGGGGATGGTGGCCATGTTTGGTCTCTCTAAAAGCGAAACCGCCACGGGTTGCCCTGTGGCGGTGTTGGTCTGTTTTTGAATGAATTATCCGGCAAGTTGCTCGTGCATTTCCTGCACAGAAATAACGTCCAGATTTTCAAGATGCTTCATGCCCTCAACAGCCGCTTCTGCCCCTGCAATAGTCGTGAAGGTAGTGACGCGAGCCAACAAGGAAGACGTTCGGATTTGCCTTGAATCAGAGATCGCATTGCGCCGCTCTTCGACAGTATTGATGACCAAGGCAATTTCATTGTTCTTGATCATGTCGACCACGTGTGGTCGGCCTTCTGTGACCTTGTTCACAGTGCCGCAAGCGATGCCTGCGGCAGTGATGGCCGCTGCTGTGCCCTTGGTTGCCACAATGTCAAACTTCATGGCGCTAAGGGCCCGTGCCACTTCGACGGCACGCGGTTTGTCATTGTTTTTGACGGTCAAAAAGACGCGCCCTGACGTGGGCAGCTTGGTACCCGCACCGAGCTGCGACTTGACAAATGCCTCGCCAAAGGTTTTACCCACGCCCATCACTTCGCCAGTGGATTTCATCTCAGGCCCCAGAATCGTATCGACGCCCGGGAATTTGACAAATGGAAACACGGCTTCTTTGACGCTGAAATAAGGCGGTGTCACCTCCTTGGTGATGCCCTGTGAGGCCAATGACTGACCGACCATGCAACGGGCTGCCACTTTGGCCAGCTGGATACCTGTGGCTTTGCTGACAAACGGCACGGTGCGTGAGGCACGCGGGTTCACTTCAAGCACGTAAATCACGTCTTTGCCGTCTACACACTGAATGGCGAACTGTACGTTCATCAGGCCGACCACGTTGAGCGCTGCAGCCATGGCGGAAGTCTGGCGTTTGATCTCCGTGACTGTCTCGGCGCTGAGTGAATAAGGTGGCAACGAGCAGGCCGAGTCGCCGCTGTGGACGCCAGCTTGTTCGATGTGCTCCATCACGCCACCGATGAAGGTCGCACCCGTATCGTCACGAATGCAGTCGACATCGCACTCAATGGCGTCGTTCAAGAAACGATCGAGCAGCACCGGCGAGTCATGACTCACCTTGACCGCTTCGCGCATGTACCGCTCCAGGTCGCGTTGTTCGTGCACGATCTCCATCGCGCGTCCACCCAGCACGTAGCTGGGGCGTACCACCAGCGGGTAGCCAAGGGTCGTCGCTTTTTCAAGCGCTTCAGGTTCGGTACGGGCGGTGGCATTAGGCGGCTGCTTGAGAGCCAATTCGCGCAGCAATGCCGAGAAGCGCTCACGGTCCTCTGCCGCGTCAATCATGTCGGGCGAAGTGCCGATGATGGGCACGCCATTGGCCTCCAGGTCCAGTGCGAGTTTGAGCGGCGTTTGGCCGCCGTATTGCACGATCACGCCATACGGTTTTTCTTTATCGACAATCTCCAGCACGTCTTCGAGTGTCAGCGGTTCAAAATACAAGCGGTCAGACGTGTCGTAATCGGTCGATACGGTCTCTGGGTTGCAGTTGACCATGATGGTCTCGTAGCCGTCTTCGCGCATGGCCAGAGCAGCATGGACGCAGCAGTAGTCAAACTCAATGCCCTGCCCAATTCGATTCGGCCCACCGCCCAGCACCATGATCTTTTTCTTGGTCGTAGGTTCGGCTTCACATTCAGAGCCTTCTGCCTCGTAAGTTGAATAAAGGTACGCAGTATTGGTGGCAAACTCGGCTGCGCAAGTATCAACACGCTTGTACACAGGTCGAACACCCAGCGCTTTGCGCCGTTCCCTAATCGCTGTGTCAGTTGTTTTGAGCTGCTTGGCCAGGCGACGGTCCGAAAAGCCTTTTTGCTTTAGGGTGCGCAGCGTGGCTGCGTCCATCTTGTCGAGTGATGTGGTCTCCAGCTCCAGCTCAATCTTGACGATCTGCTCAATCTGCACCAAAAACCAGGGGTCGATTTTGGTCAGTGCAAAAACTTCGTCAACGCTCATGCCCATCGCAAACGCATCGCCCACGTACCAGATGCGGTCTGGGCCGGGCGCGCCGAGCTCTTTTTCGAGCACTTCACGGTCCTGGGTTTTTTCATTCATGCCGTCCACGCCGACCTCTAACCCGCGCAGGGCTTTCTGGAACGACTCTTGAAAGGTTCGGCCCATGGCCATGACTTCACCGACCGACTTCATTTGGGTGGTCAGGCGTGAGTCAGCGGTTGGGAATTTCTCAAATGCAAAGCGCGGGATTTTCGTGACCACGTAGTCGATGCTGGGCTCAAAACTGGCGGGTGTTGCACCGCCTGTGATCTCATTGCGCAGCTCGTCCAGCGTGTAACCTACCGCCAGCTTGGCAGCAACCTTGGCGATTGGGAAGCCAGTGGCTTTGGAGGCCAGCGCCGATGAACGCGATACGCGCGGGTTCATCTCAATGACCACCATGCGGCCATCGACAGGGTTGATGGAGAACTGCACGTTCGAGCCGCCGGTGTCCACACCAATCTCACGCAGCACGGCCAGTGATGCGTTACGCAAAATCTGGTATTCCTTGTCGGTCAGCGTTTGAGCAGGCGCGACGGTGATGGAGTCCCCGGTATGGACACCCATCGGGTCCAGATTTTCAATCGAGCAGACGATGATGCAGTTGTCTGCCGTGTCGCGCACGACTTCCATCTCATACTCTTTCCAGCCCAGCAGCGACTCTTCAATCAGCAGCTCATTGGTGGGCGACGCCTCCAGGCCGCGCTTGCAAATGACTTCAAACTCTTCAGAGTTGTAGGCAATGCCGCCGCCGGTGCCGCCCAGCGTGAAGCTCGGGCGAATAACAGTTGGGAAGCCCAGCGTTTTCTGTACTGCCCAGGCTTCGTCAAGCGAATGCGCAATGCCCGAGCGTGCAGAACCCAAACCGATTTTGGTCATCGCGTCTTTGAACTTCAGGCGGTCTTCGGCCTTGTCAATCGCCTCTGGCTTGGCGCCAATCAGCTCGACCTTATATTTCTCCAGCACACCGTTGTGCCACAAGTCCAGCGCGCAATTGAGCGCGGTTTGCCCACCCATCGTCGGCAAGATCGCGTCCGGCTTTTCTTTGGCGATGATTTTTTCAACCGTTTGCCACGTAATCGGCTCGATGTAGGTCACGTCCGCCGTGGCCGGGTCGGTCATGATGGTGGCCGGGTTGCTGTTGATCAAAATGACCTTGTAGCCCTCTTCGCGCAGCGCCTTGCAGGCCTGCGTGCCGCTGTAGTCGAACTCCGCCGCCTGGCCGATGACGATGGGCCCCGAGCCCAGCAGCAGGATGCGTCGGATGTCGTTCCGGCGGGGCATGGACGGGGGGCCTCCTTGGCCTTCGAACGGCGGCGCGCGGCGGGCACGATACCGGAACGCGCCCCCCCACCGAAGG
>JANMIH010000052.1:0-2316 GCA_031375685.1 Polaromonas sp.
GCAGTTGCGGAGCAGTTGCCGAGCACCAACAGGTGGACGGCGTTCCTGAACTATGTGGTGGCCAAAATCACCCGGCCATTGCCGCCCTGGATAGCACCAAAGCAACTTATGGCGACTGGCTAACTGCCGGATTTAGGATAACTGCTGCGACAGGACCAGACAGTTATCACCCAGCCTTAAAAGGTATTCAAACTTCGGGGTCATGCGCTTAAATGTGCTTCACGCCATCAGGCGTGGGGAAATACGTGGGGTGCCGGAACACTTTGGACTGCGCCGGATCAAAAAGGGCAGCTTTGTCGTCGGGGCTGCTGGCCACCACATCACTGGCCCGCACCACCCAGATACTCACGCCCTCGTTGCGGCGCGTGTACACATCGCGGGCGTGCTGCAGGGCGCTTTCAGAATTGGCAGCGTGCAGGCTGCCCACGTGTTTGTGCGCCAGACCGTGCTGGCTGCGAATGAACACTTCCCACATCGGCCATTCGCGTGCAGTTGTTGCTTCGCTCATGTCATGCGGCCTGTTTTAAAAGTTCGGCATCCTGCTTGTCAGCATGCGCGCTCAAGGCTTCACGAAACCAGGCACCGTCGTCCCAGGCTTTGTTGCGGGCGGCCAGCCGCTCTTCGTTACACGGGCCTTTGCCTTTGACCACGTTGAAAAAATCAACCCAGTCAATGGGCCCGTAGTCGTAATGGCCCCGCGCATCGTTCCACTTCAAATCCTTGTCGGGCAGCTCAAGCCCCAAAAATTCAATTTGTGGCACGGTCTGGTCGATAAACTTTTGCCGCAGCTCATCGTTGCTGTTCAGCTTGATCTTCCACGCCATCGACTGCGCGCTGTTGACAGACGCCTCATCTGCGGGGCCGTGCATGGCAATCGAAGGCCCCCGCCAGCGGTTGAGCGCGTCTTGCGCCATGGCTTTTTGCGCTGGCGTGCCATTGCAAAGGGAGACCATGATGTCAAAACCCTGGCGCTGGTGAAACGACTCCTCCTTGCACACTCGCACCATCGCGCGGGCGTAGGGGCCGTAAGAGCAGCGGCATAGCGGAATCTGGTTAACGATGGCTGAGCCATCAACCAGCCAGCCAATCGCACCAATGTCCGCCCAGGTGAGTGTGGGGTAATTGAAGATGCTGGAGTACTTGGCTTTGCCGCTGAGCAGGTCACGGTACACCGCATCGCGCGTCACGCCCAGCGTTTCAGCCGCGCTGTACAAATAAAGGCCGTGGCCAGCCTCGTCTTGTACCTTGGCCAGCAAAATCGCCTTGCGTTTGAGCGTGGGGGCACGGCCAATCCAGTTTGACTCAGGCAGCATGCCGACGTATTCAGAATGTGCGTGCTGCGAAATTTGCCGCACCAGCGTTTTGCGATAAGCCTCCGGCATCCAGTCTTTGGGTTCCATCTTGATACCCGCGTCAATTTTTTCCTGCCAGGCGCGCTCTTGGGGCGACATGTCGGCCAGCGCTTTCACACCTTTCGTGCCCGTTTCTACCAGTTGTGCATACATACCAAGCTCCAAATGAAGGTCAGATCATACTGATACAAAAAGATTCTTACAATCAAATCATGTGTATCGCTTTGACATGCCTATCCCTTTGAGTGAGCTCAAAATTTCACCCCCTGTCGCCCGGCTGCAACGCGGCTTGGTGCTGCGCGCCAACTCAGTGCTGATCACCCTGTACGGTGATGTGATGGCGCAGCGCGGCCAGGCTGTGTGGCTGGGCAGCCTGATTCAATTGGCCGAGCTGTTTGGCCTGTCAGCACGGCTGGTGCGTACCAGCGCTTTTCGTTTGAGTGCTGACGACTGGCTGGCTTGTAGCCGGCTGGGCAGGCGCAGTTTTTATGCCTTGACGGCAGCAGGGCAGCAGCGGGTTCAGCATGCTGCGCGGCGCATTTATGACTTCAAGCCGCCCAAGTGGGACGGGCTGTGGACGCTGGCCATTTTGGGCGCTGGCATACCCGCCAGCGCGCGCCTGCATTTGAAACGCGAGCTGCGCTGGGAAGGCTTTGGCGAGCTGTCGCCCAATGTGTTTGCCCACCCGCATGCCAGCGACACATCGCTCAAAGACATCCTCTGCGCCTCAAGCGCGGTTGAAAAAACGGTGGTGCTAAGCGCACAAAGTCTGGCTGGTTATTCAGGCAAACCGCTGCAAACCGTGATGCACGCCACTTTCAAACTCGACCAGGTAGAAGCTGCATTCAAACAGTTTGTAACGCGGTTTGAACCCATGCGGCAACACGCCTCGTCGTTGAGTCCGGTGGAAGCCTTTTTTGTGCGTATCCTGCTCATCCACGAGTACCGCAAGGTGCTTTTGCGC
>JANMIH010000053.1:0-4748 GCA_031375685.1 Polaromonas sp.
GATCACTGATTCGCGCGGCGTCGGCTGATTCAATGCCCGACAGGTTCGGTGCCATGTCTGACATGACCAAATCCAGCTTTTTGCCTGCGCCATGAGCGGCCAGGGTCTGCTCTAGCACCTGTAGTACTTCGGCGTCACGAAAATCACCCTGGATAAACACCACGCCTTCGATTGGCTCCATCGCCAGCAAATCAAGCGCGACAATCTGGCCGTTTAATTCCCCTGTTGCAGCGCCCTTGGGTGACATTTTGCGTCGGGCGTACTGGCTCCAGGCACCGGGCGTGCTGCCCAGGTCAACCACCAGGCTGCCGGGTTTGATCAGGCCCAAATTCTCGTCAATTTCTTTGAGCTTGTAGGCGGCGCGTGCGCGGTAGCCTTCGCGCTGCGCCAGCTTCACGTAAGGGTCGTTGATGTGGTCATGCAACCACGCCTTGTTGACCTTGCTGCCGCGTTTTGCGCTGTCAGCATCGGTTTTTTTGATTTTTTCGGTGCTCGGCTTGACGTTTGACTTCATCGTTTGATTGTCCACCGATAATCGACGCATGGCTCAAATAATACTTACCCCCGCCCAGCGCAAATACCACCGCGCCGATGCCCACCATTTAAACGCTGTCGTCATGATTGGCTCTGGCGGCTTGACCGCCGCTGTAAAAAAAGAAGTCGATGCGGCGCTCAATGCCCATGGCCTGATCAAAGTGCGGGCGCAGATGGATGATCGTGCCGCCCGTGAAGCGGTTTTCCAGGAGCTGTCAACCGATTTGAATGCGGCACCGATCCAGCACATTGGCAAACTGCTGGTGCTGTGGCGGCCCATGCCTGAAAAAGAAAAGAAGATCGATGATGACCGCAAAGCTGGCCCGCGTGAAGTCAAAGTGCTGAAAAACAGCTCACGCTACGGCCAGCGGCCTGAAGTCAAGGTGCTGCGCGTGCTGGGTAACCAGCGCCTGACGCCGGGCGGCACGGTCAAGCGGGCCAAAAAACCACAATTGAAAAGCCTGAAAAAACGTTCACAAGATTAGTTTGATTTAGGC
Organism: Polaromonas sp.; assembly: GCA_031375685.1. Classification (GTDB taxonomy): domain Bacteria; phylum Pseudomonadota; class Gammaproteobacteria; order Burkholderiales; family Burkholderiaceae_C; genus Polaromonas. Next base: position 1,032 of record JANMIH010000053.1, read on the forward strand.
TTGTTTGCCCACAGCTGATAACTATGACCAACCCACTTTTAGACTTTTCTGACACACCACTGTTTGACCGCATTCAGCCGGAACACGTCAGCCCTGCTGTTGATGCACTGCTGGCAGAAGCCCAAGCCGCACTTGACAAAGTGACCGCCAGCGACTTTCCGGCCTCTTGGTGCGGCATCTCAGCTGTGCTCGACGTTGCCACTGAAAAGCTGGGCCGCGCTTGGGGCGCTGTCAGCCACCTGAATGCTGTGGCTGACACGCCTGAGCTGCGCGCCGCTTACAACGCGGCTTTGCCTGTCATCACCGAGTTTTACACCCGGCTGGGCGCAGACGAGGCGCTGTATGCCAAATACAAGGCCATTGATGTCAGCGCGTTGAATACAGAGCAAAAACAGGCGCACAAAAACGCCATGCGTAACTTTGTGTTGTCAGGTGCTGAGCTGGTGGGTGCTGCCAAAGAGCGCTTTGCCAAAATTCAGGAGCGCCAGGCTGAACTGAGCCAGAAGTTCAGTGAAAACGCACTCGATGCGACAGATGCATTTGCCTATTACGCCACTGAATCCGAACTGTCTGGCGCACCTGCTGATGTGATAGCCACCGCACGCGAACTGGCCAAAACCGAAGGCAAAAACGGCTACAAACTGACGCTGAAAATGCCCTGCTACCTGCCCGTGATGCAGTTCGCCACCAGCAGTGCGCTGCGTGAAGTTTTGTACCGCGCCTACAGCACCCGCGCCAGTGACCAGGCACCCGCAGAGTTCAGCAAGTTTGACAACAGCGCCGTGATTCAAGAAATACTGGCACTGCGCCTTGAAGAATCCAGGCTGCTGGGTTACAACAATTTTGGTGAAGTCTCTGTGGTGGCCAAAATGGCCAAATCGCCAGACGAAGTGATCACCTTTTTGCGCGACCTGGCACGCCGCGCTCGGCCTTTTGCCGAAATAGACGTGGCTGACTTGCGTGCATTCGCTGCTGAACACTTGAGCTTGTCAGACCCGCAGCCGTGGGACTTCCCCTACATTGCTGAAAAGCTCAAGGAAGCACGCTATTCCTTCAGCGAGCAGGAAGTCAAACAGTATTTCACCGCACCCAAGGTGCTCGCAGGGCTGTTCAAGATCATTGAAACGCTGTTTGAAGTGGCGATTCGCCAAGACAAAGCGCCGGTGTGGAAGCCGGGTGTGCAGTTTTTCCGCATTGAACGTGCAGGGCAATTGGTCGGCCAGTTTTACCTGGACCAACCCGCGCGCACCGGCAAGCGCGGGGGTGCCTGGATGGACGATGTGCGCGCCCGCTGGTTGCGGCCTGACACGGGCGCACTGCAAACGCCGATTGCGCACCTGGTATGCAACTTTGCCGACGGTGTAGGCGGCAAGCCTGCACTGCTCACGCACGACGACGTGACAACGCTGTTCCATGAATTTGGCCACGGCCTGCATCACATGCTGACGCAAATCAATGAGCGTGATGTGTCGGGTATCAGCGGTGTGGAGTGGGACGCCGTCGAACTGCCAAGCCAGTTTATGGAGAATTTTTGCTGGGAGTGGGACGTGCTCAAGCACATGACAGCCCATGTCGAGACGGGTGAGCCATTGCCGCGCGCGCTGTTTGACAAAATGCTCGCCGCCAAGAATTTTCAGGCGGGTATGCAGACCCTCAGGCAGGTGGAGTTTTCACTCTTTGACATGCTGCTGCATACCTCGCACAACCCAACAGCAGACGTGATGGCTTTGCTCAATGAAGTACGCCAAGAGGTCGCGGTCATCAAAGCACCACCCTACAGCCGGACAGCGCATACATTCAGTCACATTTTTTCTGGTGGCTATGCAGCCGGCTATTACAGCTATAAATGGGCTGAGGTGCTGTCTGCCGATGCTTATGCTGCGTTTGAAGAAGCCGCAGCCTTGGGCGCGCCGCAGGTAGAAACAGGCCGAAAGTACCGTGAAGCGATTCTGGAAGCAGGCGGTAGCCGCCCGGCGATGGAATCTTTCAAGGCGTTCAGGGGTAGGGAACCGTCGATAGATGCGCTTCTGCGTCATCAAGGCATGACTTGAGCACGTTAAAGACTGGTTGAAGACATTTAACTTTGATCTGATGGAGAAATTGACATGATCTCGCGCACCCAAGCTTTTAGCATCAAATCCATCGCTGCCTGCGCCCTGTTGATGGGTGTTGCAGCCTTATCGACAGCCCAGCCGGTGTACCGTATCGTCGGCCCCGATGGCAAGGTGACTTTTTCAGACAAGCCACCCGCCGAAACCAATGCCAAGGTCACGACAGCTACAGGTGCAGCGGGTGGCGGCGTGGCCAGCAGTTCGTTACCTTTCGAGCTGCGCCAGGTGGCGCAAAAATACCCGGTGACGCTTTACACGGGTGACAACTGCGGCCCCTGCCAGTCGGCGCGCTCCATGTTGATCACACGCGGCATCCCTTTTTCAGAAAAAACCGTCACCACGGTAGAAGACAGCCAGGCTTTGCAGCGCCTGAGCGGTGAGAACTCCCTGCCCTTTGCCACCATTGGCGGCCAGCAGCTCAAAGGCTTTTCAGATGCCGAGTGGACGCAATTTTTGAACGCGGCGGGCTACCCGGCTTCGTCGACATTGCCTTCAACCTATCGCCAGCCAGCTGCTACACCGTTGGTGACGGTGGCCGCAGCACCAGCGGCGACTGCCCCGGCAGCACCCGCTCGCGCCGCTGCGCCATCACCGCAAGCAGCACCCGCGCCAGCCAATCCTTCAGGCATTCGCTTTTAAAACGTGAGCGTTTTGACGCCGGCAGGCGTCGCCAGCAGGCAAACGCCTGCTTTTTGAAATGCAAAAACGCCGACCGTGACCACACCTGGCCAGTTGTTGACATCAGCTTCAAACGCCAGCGGGTCAGTGATTTTCAAACCCGTCACGTCCAGAATGTGCTGACCGTTGTCGGTGACCAGAGGCACGCCGGCTTTCAGTCGCAACGCAGCCGTGCCGCCGAGTGCCGCAAACTGCCGGGCGATGCGCTTGGCGGCCATCGGGATCACTTCCACCGGCAAGGGAAAAGCGCCCAGCGTCGCCACCAGCTTGGACTCATCGGCGATGCATACAAACTGCCGCGCCTGTGCCGCCACAATTTTTTCGCGTGTCAATGCCGCACCGCCACCCTTGATCATGTAGCCAGCGTGGTCAATCTCGTCGGCACCGTCGATATAGACCGCCAACTCATCCACCTCGGTGGCATCAAACACCTCGATGCCCAAGGCCTGTAAGCGTTCGGTAGAGGCGATGGAGCTGGACACCGCGCCTTTGATCTGCCCCGGCGTCAACCCCAGCGCGTCAATAAATTTATTGACAGTGGAGCCAGTGCCCACGCCCACAACGCTGCCGGGTTGTACATAAGCCAACGCCGCTTGGCCGACCAGGGTTTTGAGTTCGTCTTGGGTCATGGGGAGTTCAGTGAGGTTTGCGACAATGTGCGGATTGAAATTGCAAACCAAATTATCCGATGGCATTACTCCCCTACGCGCTGGCCCGCCCCTTTTTATTTGGCCTGGACGCCGAAACCGCCCACGAACTGACCATGGCCAGCCTGGCGCGCACGCAGGGCACGCCTTTGTCGCTGGCGTACTGCAACACGCGGGTGGACGACCCGATCGAACTGGCGGGCTTGAAGTTTGCCAACGAGGTCGGCCTGGCCGCCGGGCTGGACAAAAACGCGCATTGCATTGACGGCCTGGCCGCCATG
>JANMIH010000097.1:0-3111 GCA_031375685.1 Polaromonas sp.
CATAACTGTTGTACAGGCCGTTGCCAATCTGCTCAGCCACCAGCCCCAGGTCTTGCCGCTTGACCAGCAGGTAGGCAATGCCCGACGCGATCATCGAAAAGCCAATCGGCATGCGCAGCAGCATGGCGCTGACCAGCACGATGACCAAAACAATGAGTGCCGTGCTCAAAGCCGCAGCTCCGCGTCCAGACCTTGACCCTTGACAGCATGCCAGATGGCCCAGGCCGAGCGAATTGCCAATGCCACCAGCAAAAACACAAACGGTAAAAACACCCACATGAAGGGCAAGCCCAGCACCGGCGTGCCTTCACGCTTCATGAAGGTCACGTAGTCCCAGGTGGCTGGAATGGCGCAAATTGCCAGAGAGCCAACAAGCAGGTTGCCCGCAATCTGCATGGCCTGCCGTGTACGTTTGCCAGCGCTGTTCCATAGCAGGTCAAACGCCACGTGCTCGCGCTCGGGCACCACAAAGGCAGCCGCCCACAAAATGATCCACACATACAAAATGACCGCCAGCTCATCTGTCCAGGCCAGTGGTTTATTCAAGCCAAAGCGTGCCGTGACCTGAATTACAAACACCATGAACAGCGTTAAAAACAGCCCGCCGCCAATGGCATTGGCGGCTTTTTTAAACCACACGGTCACTGACTGGGTCGCTTTTATTTTGTGGCGTTGATGCGCTCAAGCAGGCCCTTGGGCCACACCTTGGCGTAGTCTGAATTCAAATACGCGGTTTGCACGGCTTTGCGGAAAGCCTCCACATCCGGCGTGGTCACTTGCAGGCCCTGCTGTTTGAAAAATTCAACCGACTGGGCTTCTTCCTTGATGCGGTTGTCGTTGTTATAGGCGACCGCTAGCTCAGCAGCGGCCTTGACCTTCTGGCGCTGGGCTGCCGTCATGCTGCCCATGGCTTTGTTCGAGATGGCTATGAAAAGGCTGTCCACCAAGTGGCTGGTCAGCACAATCTGTTTGGTCACTTCATAAAACTTGGCGGCGCGCACGGTAGGCAGCGGGTTGTCCTGGCCGTCAATCGTGCCGGTTTTCAGGCCCAGGTAGACCTCGCCAAAGGCCAGCGGTGTGGGCGTCACACCCAGTGCTTCGCCCAAAAACAGCCATTCCTTGCTGCCGGGCATGCGCAGCTTCACGCCCTTGAGGTCAGCCGGGGTTTTGACATTGCGCACTTCGCGTAAATTGACTTGCCGCGTGCCCAGGTAGGCGGTGGCTAGCGGCGTGATGTCCATCTTTTCGGCCACGGTCTTGAACATTTCTGTGCCAATCGGGCCGTTGAATATTTTTTGCTGATGTGCCGGGTCACGCACGATGTAGCCCGCTGTGAAGACTGAAAACTCAGGCACCAGCTTGGCAATGTCAAACGCTGAAATGGTGGTCAGCTCCAGGTTGCCACGCGCCATGGCCGCAGGCTCCGCGCCTTGCTTGAAGAGCGACGCATTCAGGTTGATCTGCACGTCAAACTCGCCCGGCGCGGTTTTCTCAAGCGCGTCTTTGAAAACCGTCCACATTTTGGCGTGCCAGTCATCGGGCACAGCGGGGGTGGAGATGCGCAGTTGAATTTTTGATTGCGCAAAAGCTGAGGGCAGGGCGCTTGTTAAAACGGCGGTAGCGCCAGCGGCAAGCAGGGTTCGGCGGTCGGTCATTGTTTTGGGTGTTGTCATGTCTCGGTCCGGTTGGGTGGTCTGTGCGGGCAATTATCATGGCTGTGATTTGTTCAACGCTTAAAGACATACCCCATGACGCACGCACCGCTGCAAATTTTGCAAGCCAACTACAACGACACCTTTCATGCCCAGGCCATCGTGCAACTGCTGGATGCCTATGCCCAAGACCCGGCAGGTGGTGGCTCGCCGCTGAGTGATTTCGCCAAGGCCCATTTGGTGCAAGAGCTGGCCAAGCGCCCGCAAGCCTTCAGCGTGCTGGCGTTTGAGGGTGTGACGCCCGTCGGCCTCGTCAACTGCATCGAAGGCTTTTCAACCTTTGCCTGCAAGCCCCTGGTCAATGTGCATGACGTAGCGGTGGTTGCCAGCCATCGCGGCCAGCGCGTGGGTGAGCAGATGTTGGGCCTTGCCGAGCAAATCGCCCGGCAGCGCGGCGCATGCAAACTGACACTGGAAGTCCTCAGCGGCAACCTGAGCGCTATCAAGCTGTATGAACGCATCGGCTTTGCCGGCTACCAGCTCGACCCGGCCATGGGCAGCGCACAGTTTTTACAGAAGTGGCTTTCCTAGGCTGCGGTTGATCAAAACACCCAATATCGCCCCCACACACTGCGCTGCCACAAAGCCCAAAGCGTTAGCGGGCGCAATGCCGGCAAAGCTGTCGCTGAACATGCGACCCATCACCGCTGCCGGGTTGGCAAACGAGGTGCTGGACGTGAACCAGTACGCCGCACCGATGTAGCAGGCCACTAGGGCCGAGGCCTTGCCTGCGGGGGCGCGCAGCACCACCAGAATCAGCCCGGCAGTGGCCACCACCTCGCCCAACCATTGCCCCCAGCCGCCCCGCAGCTTGCTGCTGAACTGCAACACGCTCAGGTCAAACATCGCGTTGGCCAGCCAGGCGCCAGCGACTGCGCCAGCGAGTTGAAATGCTATGAATAAAATAGCTGCTTGCACGCGAGTTTGTTGGTCTGCAGCTTCATTGGATGCCTTAAAAAGCACAACCAGCGTCACCACCGGGTTGAAATGCGCGCCACTCACCGGCCCCAGCAGCTCAATCAGCACATACAGCGCAAACACCGTGGCCAGCGTGTTGGCCAGCAGTGCCACGCCATCGTTGCCGCCCGACAGATTGACCGCCATGATGCCCGAGCCAATCACCGCGCACAGCAGCGCAGCGGTACCCAAAAATTCGGCAAAAAGTTGATGTCTCAGGCTGGGCTGGTGCATGGCTGTTTATGACTTGGCGAGGTTGCGGGCGGTGGTTTCCAGCATCAGGCGGCTAACGCTGGCTTCTGGCAAGTTAACCAGCAGTTCCAGCCTGCGACGCAGCGCGTGCAGGGTTTGCTTGAAAGCCTCACGCTTATGGGCTTCGTCGCCATCGCCTGCTGAAGGGTCTTCATAGCCCCAATGCGCTGTGGCGGGCTGGCCAGGCCAG
>JANMIH010000103.1:0-6926 GCA_031375685.1 Polaromonas sp.
TTTTGGCCATCTTTACAACGCTGGTTAGAGCGCCGGGTCGCGTATGTCCCAGCGGATTTTGTCAATCTCGGCCAGCACGTCTGCACCCAACGTCGTTCCATGTGCGTCAATGTCCTGATCAAGTTGCGCCACCGACGTGACACCAATGATGGTGCTGGTGACCTGCCATTTGGTGTAGCAAAACGCCAGTGCCATCTGGGTAGGGGTCATGCCATTGGCCAATGCCAGGGTGTTGTAGCGTCGCGCAGCGGCCAGAGCGTCTGGCCTGCCCCAGCGCTGCTTTTGCATGCTTTCAAACAGGCTCATGCGGCCAATATTTTTGTGCGCTGGATCGGTAATGCCTGTCTTGTCGTATTTGCCCGTCAGCAAACCAAAACCCAGCGGCGAATAAGCGAGCAAGGACACACCCAGGCGGTGCAGACTTTCGTCCAGACCGTTTTCATAGGTGCGGTTGATCAGGCAGTACGGGTTTTGCAGCGTGGCAATACGCGGCAGGCCCTGCTGGTCAGCCAGGCGCGCAAACTCATGCACGCCGTAAGGCGTTTCATTTGACAAGCCAATCGCCCGCACCTTGCCAGCCTTGACAAGCGAGCCCAACGCTTCAAGCTGGGTGTGGATAGACGACACCACTTTGTCTTTGGTCGGGTCAAAGTACTGCATGCCAAACATCGGCACATTGCGCGCTGGCCAATGGATCTGGTACAGGTCAATCACATCGGTTTGCAGGCGCTTCAGGCTGGCATCGCATGCACCCACGATGTCAGCGGCCGTCAAATCGGGGCTGCCTTCACGAATCCACGGCATGCCGCGCGCCGGGCCTGCCACTTTGGTGGCCAGCACCCATTGGCCTCTGGCTGAAGGATTTTTGGCAAACCAGTTACCCAAAATGGTTTCAGTTATGCCAAAGGTCTCCGCCCGGGCGGGGACTGAATACATTTCAGCCGCGTCCATGAAGTTGATGCCGCGATCAAAAGCGCGGTCAAGAATACTGTGTGCCGTTACCTCATTGACCTGTTCACCAAAAGTCATGGTGCCCAGGCAGATGGGGGTAACGTGCAGGCCGCTTTGACCGAGTTCGACTTTGTACATGTGATTGGATGTAGATGTTAAAAGTGACGAAAGCCACAAAGAACTAGTTTAATTGGGCTGGCGTAACGTTACGGATGCTGACATTTTGCGGGTTTGTCTTACAGGCTATTAATATGCAGGGCGCTAGCATCGCATTGTTAGTAACTTTTTTAGTTGCCTTAACTGCACGATATTTTTTTAATCTATAAAAAGGAGTCTTCCATGAAAACACTCACCCTCAAATCATTGAGCTGCGTCGCACTGAGCATTGCGGTTCTGTCAGGTTGCGCCAACATGAGCGAAACCCAAAAAGGCACGGCGCAGGGCGCAGGCATTGGCGCTGTGGGCGGTGCGCTGATTGGCGCGGCGCTGGGCGGCAGCAAAGGTGCGGCAACGGGCGCGGTGCTGGGCGGCGCTGCAGGTGCAGGTGGCGGCTACATCTGGTCTAAAAAGATGCAGGACCAAAAAGCAGCCATGGAAAAAGCCACGGTTGGCACGGGCGTTGCCGTCACGCAAACCCCTGACAACCGCCTGAAACTCGATATTCCAAGCGATGTGTCTTTTGACACCGGCCGCTCGGCCATCAAGCCTAATTTTGGCCCGATCCTGAACCAGTTTGCGACCAGCCTGAACCAGAACGCGGTGACCACTGTCACCATCATTGGCCACACCGACAGCACTGGCTCGGACGCCATCAACAACCCGCTGTCAGTGGACCGTGCAGAAGCTGCGCGCGACTATCTGGTCAGCCGTGGTGTGGCGCGTAACCGCATTTCAACCGACGGCCGTGGCGCACGTGAACCGATTGCCGACAACAACACGCAGCAAGGCCGCGACAAGAATCGCCGGGTTGAGATTTATGTGGCCGAGCAGGTCGCTTCTAAATAAATTGCACACCCCTATCGTCGCTCACTGCGTGTAGCTCCTTTTCCCCTTGCAGGGGACGGTCGCCTGCAGCCTGGCAAAGCCAGTTCCGCAGCCCCCGCTGAAAAAGAACCTCTCTGAGTAAAGCGCTTTATGACGAAAGTCTGAAGCGCTCTTCTTCTTGCAAGCGCAACACCCGCCTTTGCACCTTGCCCGTTGTCGTCATTGGCAGCACGTCAATGAATTCAATCTCCTTCGGGTATTCATAGGGTGCCAGCATCTTTTTGACATGGAGCTGCAATTTGGCCGTTATTTCAGCATCAAAACCGTCTTTTGACGAATGGATACGGGCGCGAGCAGCTCCTACATCAGGAGCAAGCACCACATACGCCTTGACGACTGCGCCGCGTTCTTTGTCGGGTTTGGGTACAACAGCGGCGTTGGCTACAGCTGGGTGTTTGAGCAAACAGTTTTCGATCTCGCCCGGCCCGATGCGGTAGCCAGCAGCCTTGAAAATATCGTCTGCCCTGCCCTCGTACCACAGGTAGCCGTCGGCATCGCGGGTGGCCATGTCACCGGTTCGGCACCAGTCACCAGTAAATTTGGCTTGAGTGGCGGCGTCTTTCTTCCAGTAGCCTAAAAAGAAGATTGGGTCTGGCTGTCCATGGATGTCAAACCGGTTCACGGCCACATCGCCCGGCACGCCCACCGCACATTCACGGCCATCGTCGTCAATCACCGCCACCCGGTGGCCGGGGTAGCCTTTGCCCATGCTGCCGGGGCGCGCTGGCCAAAACAGGTTGCAGTTACCGACGATGTAATTGATCTCGGTCTGGCCAAACATTTCGTTCACCACCACACCCATCTCTTGTCGGCAGTAGTCAAACACGGCATCGCCCACCGCCTCGCCCGCACTCATCAGACCTTCGAGCTTTAACCTGAAATGCTTGCGCGGCTGAGGGTAAGCCTTCATCATGGCTTTAAGCGCGGTGGGGAACAAAAAGCTGTGCGTGACGCCGTGCTCTTGCATCAAGCTGAAGGCTAATTCAGGGCTGAAGCGGCCGTTAAAAGCCACGATGGGGCGACCAAAGTACAGCGTAGGCAACAACGCGTCCATCAGCCCGCCCGTCCAAGCCCAGTCGGCGGGTGACCAAAATACCGCCTTCGATTCCGCATTGGTTTTAGCGTCAAATCCAAACCAGTTCTGGCTGCAGACAAAGCCCGTCAAGTTGCCAATCAGCGCCCGGTGCGGCAGCAGCGCGCCCTTGGGTGGGCCGGTTGTGCCGCTGGTGTAAATCAAAATCGCCGCTTCTTCAGCCTTGGTCTTGACGGCGGTGAAAGCGCTTTGATGCTGGCTGATGGCGGCTTCGTACTGAACATCGGCCCGCGCATCGCCCACCGCCACCACGGCTCTTAAAGACGGGCAGTCAGAGCGCACCTGCTGCAAACTGGCCATGCTGCTTTCGTCAGCAATGGCGACGACGGCCTCGCTGTCTTGCAAGCGGTATTCCAGCGCCTCTGGGCCAAACAGCATTGACAGCGGCATGGCCACCGCGCCGAGCTGGAACACCGCCATGTAAGCGACGGCAGTTTCAAATCGCTGCGGCATGACAATGGCGACCCTGTCACCGCGCTGCACGCCCAGGCCTTTCAACACGTGGCTGAGGGCATCAGCCGCCTTTTTCAGCTCAAAATAGGTAAAAAAAGTGGCTTCAGCGCCCTGTTTATGGGCGCAAACAGCTACGTAATCAGTAGCGCTTTGTAAAACGGCCCAGCGGTTGCAGCAAGCGTCGGCAATGTTGAAATACTCGGGCACATGCCAGGCAAAATCGGCATGCAGGGCGGCGTAGTGGTCTGCCGGTTTGTCCCGGTTTTGACTGCGCTTGGGTTCTTGTTTCTTTATCATGCCCACAATGTACAAAGAAAAACGCACTTCTCGCAGCGAGTTTGTCCCAATACGCTCACTCAGTTACCACGTTCGCATCTGGCATGGCTCACAGCCCGACAGCGCCGCGGCCGCCAGCGCCGGGCCGCCCCAAGCAAGGCCAGCCCCCCCGGGGGGCAGCGAATTACACGAAGTGAAAAGTGTGGGGGCAAACAATCTGCCGCCATTGGTTCTGGTGCATGGCTGGATGGATGTGGCCGCGTCTTACCAGTTCATGGTGGATGCGCTCAGCGATGCTTTCGCCACTGGCCGCACCATCATTGCACCGGACTGGCGCGGCTTTGGCCTGACCGACGGCGCAGCAGACAACTACTGGTTGCCCGACTACCTGGCCGATCTTGATTTTTTGCTGGATCATTACGTGAAAGACCAGAAAATCGACCTGGTCGGCCACAGCATGGGTGGCAATGTGGCCATGGTCTATGCTGGTGTGCGACCTGAGCGCATTCGCAGGCTGGTCAACCTCGAAGGCTTTGGTCTGGCGCCCAGCAAACCAGCCCAGGCCCCAGGCCGCTACGCCAAGTGGATGGACGAGCTGAAAAGCCTTCACAAGGGCGAGCTGGACTTGAAAGCCTACGACGACGTTGGGGGGGTAGCCAAACGGCTGATGAAAACCAACCCCCGCCTGAGCGAGGACAAAGCCAACTGGCTGGCTGCGCACTGGGCACAGGAAAACGCTGCCGGGCAGTGGCTGATCCTGGGTGCACCAGGGCACAAAGTCGTCAATGCCAACATTTACCGGGTTGAGGAAACGCTGGAACTCTACAAACGCATCACAGCGCCCGTGCTGGCGGTGGAGGCGTCAGACGATTCACTTGAAAAATGGAATCAGGGCCGCTACACGCTGGCGGACTACCACGAGCGACTCAAACTGATTGCCGATGCCAGAGTTGCGCGACTGGAGGACGCAGGCCACATGCTGCACCACGACCAGCCCGAAGCGCTGGCAAAGCTCATTGAGGACTTTCTGGATTAACCACCGCCAGCCATGAGAAAATCACCGGATTGAAGCAACAACCCGATTGAGGACCTCATGGAAGCAGAAAACATCAACGCCATTGGCAACCAGCTTGCGGACCTGAGCACGCGTGTGAACGAGCTCAGGGGGTATCTTTGACTACCCTGCCAAAGAACGCAAGTTAAACGAAGTCAACGCCGCCCTGGAAGACCCGAAAGTCTGGGACAACCCCAAGCGCGCACAAGAACTCGGCAAAGAGAAAAAATCACTCGAAGACGTTGTACAGGTCATTGACCGTCTGACGTCAGAACTGGCTGACAACGCCGAACTCTTTGACATGGCCAAGGACGAAGGCGACGAGCAGGGCATGCAGTCCATCGAAGGCGAAGCCGCCAAGGTGGCCGTTGAAGTTGAAAAGATGGAATTTCGCCGGATGTTCAACAACCCGGCTGACCCGCTGAACTGCTTTTTGGACGTGCAATCCGGCGCCGGCGGCACGGAGGCCTGCGACTGGGCCAGCATGCTGCTGCGCCAGTACCTCAAATACGCCGAGCGCAAGGGTTTTAAAACCACGATTGAAGACGAAACCCCAGGCGACACTGCAGGTATCAAGGGCGCGACCATCAAGATTGAGGGCGAATACGCCTTTGGCCTGTTGCGTACTGAAACCGGTGTGCACCGCCTGGTGCGTAAGTCGCCGTTTGACTCGTCAGGCGGCCGCCACACCTCGTTTGCGTCGATTTTTGTCTACCCCGAGATTGATGATTCAATTGAGATTGACATCAATCCGTCTGACGTGCGAGTCGACACCTTTCGCGCCAGCGGTGCAGGCGGCCAGCACATCAACAAAACCGACTCCGCTGTGCGATTGACGCACTTGCCCACCGGCATTGTGGTGCAGTGCCAGGACGGACGCAGCCAGCATGGCAACCGCGACGTGGCATGGAAGCGCTTGCGCTCACGCCTGTATGACTTTGAACTGCGCAAGCAGCAGGAAGCCCAGCAAAAACTCGAAGACACCAAAACCGATGTGGGCTGGGGTCACCAGATTCGCAGCTACGTGCTGGACAACAGCCGCATCAAAGACCTGCGCACCAACTACGAAACCTCCGCCACACAAAAGGTGCTGGACGGAGATTTGGACCAGTTCATTGAGGCGTCACTCAAGCAGGGCGTGTAAGCGCTTTGCGTTTATTTATTTTGACAACAAACTTTTCAGGAAACACCCATGCTGCATAAGCTTGACGCCAGCGGGGCCGGGCAAGCCCCCTCCGTGGCCATCAACCGCGCTGACTACAGCGCCCCCGCCTACTGGATCGACACAGTCGACCTGTGCTTTGACCTCGACCCGGCCAAGACCCGTGTGCTGAACAAAATGACGCTGCGCCGCAATGCCGATGTCCCTGTGCAGCCGCTGCGCCTCGATGGCGAAGACCTCAATTTGTCACGTGTGCTGGTCAATGGCCAGGGCACGTCGTTCAAGATGGATGGCAACAAGCTGGTGCTGGACAATTTGCCCGATGTTTTTGAGCTGGAGATTTTCACCACCTGCCTGCTGTCTAAAAACACCAAGCTGATGGGCTTGTACGTCAGCAACGATTCGTTTTTTACCCAATGCGAGGCTGAAGGCTTCAGGCGCATTACTTACTTTTTAGACCGCCCCGATGTGATGGCGATGTACACCGTGACGCTGCGGGCCGACAAGACCAAATTCCCGGTGCTGCTGTCCAACGGCAATCTGGTCGAACAAGGCACATTGGACGATGGTCGTCACTTTGCCAAATGGGTAGACCCGCACAAAAAACCCGCGTATTTGTTTGCACTGGTCGCTGGCCAATTGGTCTGCCGCGAGCAGCGCATCACCTCACGCGCAGGCAAAGACCACACGCTGCAAGTTTATGTACGCCCCGGTGATTTGGACAAAACAGAACACGCCATGAATTCGCTCATGCATTCAGTGGCGTGGGACGAGGCCCGCTTTGGCTTGCCACTCGATTTGGAACGCTTCATGATTGTGGCGACGAGCGACTTCAACATGGGCGCGATGGAAAACAAGGGCCTGAACATCTTCAACACCAAGTACGTGCTGGC
>JANMIH010000108.1:0-8633 GCA_031375685.1 Polaromonas sp.
GGCGGTCTTTGGCCACGCCGGCCACGATAAACAAACCCAGCATCACCAAAGCAAACCGCATCAGCGGCTTTTGAATACGGGCAGTCAGCGCTGGCAGGCGCGTCGCCACCACCAAGCCCAGGCTCATGGGCAGCGCCAGCAGCAACACCAGGCTAAACCAAATGTCGCTAGGGTCGATTTGCAGCACCTTGAGCCACTGGGCCGTGTTCGGGTTGCTGCCTACCATCCAGGCAAAATTGAACGGCGTGGCGACCAAGGCAATCAGGCTCGCCGCGGCTGAAATACTGACCGACAGGGCCGTATTGCCGCGCCCGTAATGCGTCACCACATTGCTCAGGCTGCCGCCAGGGCAACTGGCCACCAAAATCATCGCCACTTCCAGGTTGGCGGGCAAATCGAGCCACAAGGTAGCCAGCCAGGTGCCCACCGGCAGCAAGATGAACTGCGGAATCAGCCCGCAAAGCACCGATTTGGGGGTTTGCAACACGCGGGCGAAATCGCTGGGTTTGACCTCCAGCGCCACGGCAAACACCATGGTCGCCAGCAACAGGCTCAAAATCATTTGTTGGGTGCTCATGGGGCCTGAGTATCTCAAGCCTGAACGCAAGCCCGTGCGCCACCCGCCGCAACACCCGCGGCCACCCGTGTGGGCCCCGCATTGCCCCGTAAAATTGGCCGCATGCTGACTTTTCAACAAATCATCCTCAAATTGCAGTCCTACTGGGCCGACCAAGGCTGCGCTTTGCTGCAGCCGTACGACATGGAAGTCGGCGCAGGCACATCGCACACCGCCACCTTTTTGCGCGCCCTGGGCCCCGAGCCCTGGAAGGCCGCCTACGTGCAACCCAGCCGCCGCCCCAAAGACGGCCGCTACGGGGAGAACCCCAACCGCCTGCAACACTATTACCAGTACCAGGTCGTGCTCAAACCCGCACCCACCAACATTCTGGAGTTGTATCTGGGCAGCCTGGAGGCGCTGGGTTTTGACTTGAAGCAAAACGACATCCGCTTCGTCGAAGACGATTGGGAAAACCCAACGCTCGGTGCCTGGGGCCTGGGCTGGGAGGTCTGGCTCAATGGCATGGAAGTCACCCAGTTCACCTACTTCCAGCAGGTTGGCGGCATCGACTGCAAGCCCATCACGGGTGAGATCACCTACGGCCTGGAGCGCCTGGCCATGTATTTGCAAGGGGTGGACAACGTCTACAACTTGAAGTGGACTGAAGGGCTCAGTTACGGTGACGTGTACAAGCAAAACGAAGTCGAGCAATCGACGTATAACTTCGAGCATTCAGACGCAGACTTCCTGTTCACCGCGTTTACCGCGCATGAAAAACAGGCCAAGCATTTGATTGACGTGCAACTCGCGTTGCCTGCCTACGAACAAGTTTTAAAAGCCGCCCACAGCTTTAATTTACTGGACGCACGCGGCGCTATCAGCGTCACAGAGCGCGCCGCCTACATTGGCCGTATTCGCAATCTGGCACGCGCTGTGGCGCAAAGCTATTTTGAGAGCCGTGAACGCCTGGGCTTTCCCATGGCGCCGCGCGAGTGGGTAGAACAGATGACGAAGAAGGCCGCATAAGAATGACAACGAAGAACCTGTTGGTCGAACTGTTTGTAGAAGAGCTGCCGCCCAAGGCATTGAAGAAACTGGGTGATGCGTTTGCGGGTGTGCTGTTTGAACAGCTCAAGGCGCAGGGGCTGACGACTGTTGAATCAGCCTTGACCTCATTTGCCTCCCCGCGCCGCCTTGCTGCGCATGTGACATATGTTTTGCCGCACGCCGCAGACAAAGCGGTGTCGCAAAAGCTGATGCCGGTTGCGGTGGGGCTGGATGCTGCTGGCAACGCCACGCCCGCATTGCTCAAAAAATTGGCGGCGCTGGGTGCTGATGCCTCCAGCGTTGCAGGTTTGAAGCGCGCCCCTGATGGCAAGGCTGAGGCGTTGTTTTATGACAGCCTCGTCACAGGTGCCACGCTGGCGGAAGGCCTGCAAAAAGCGCTGCTTGACGCCATTGCCAAATTGCCGATTCCCAAAGTCATGACCTACCAGCTGGCCGACGGCTGGAGCGACGTGAAGTTTGTCCGGCCGGCGCATGGCTTGGTGGCTTTGCACGGCAGCGATGTAGTGCCAATTCAGGCGTTGGGTTTGAATGCGGGTAACACCACGCACGGCCACCGGTTTGAGGCAGCCGTTGATCCTTTGGTTTTGCAACATGCTGACAGTTACGCCGCCACACTGGCCAAAGAGGGTGCGGTCATTGCCAGCTTTGCGGAGCGCCGAGCTGAAATCGTTCGTCAGCTGGACGCTGCGGCTGCCAGGGTGGGTCATTGCAAACCGATTGACGACGATGCACTGCTTGATGAAGTTACCGCGCTGGTTGAACGCCCCAACGTGCTGGTGTGCGAGTTTGAAAAAGAATTTCTGGATGTGCCGCAAGAGTGCCTGATTCTGACCATGAAGGCGAATCAAAAATACTTTCCGTTGCTGGATTCAGCCGGCAAGCTCACCAACCAATTTTTGGTTGTCAGCAACATCAACCCCAAGGATGCAAGCTTTGTGATTGGCGGCAACGAGCGCGTGGTGCGACCACGCCTGGCCGACGCCAAGTTCTTTTTTGATCAAGACCGCAAGAAATCACTCGCCTCGCGGGTTGAAGGCTTGGGCAAAGTGGTGTATCACAACAAGCTGGGCACGCAAGGCGAACGTGTCGAGCGTGTGCGCGCCATTGCCAAAGCGATTGGCCAGCAACTGGGCGGTGACATCTTGGCTGCCAAAGCGGACCAGGCCGCGCAATTGGCCAAGACCGATCTGGTCACCGACATGGTGGGTGAGTTCCCCGAGCTGCAAGGCACGATGGGCCGCTACTACGCGCTCAACGATGGTTTGAGTGCCGATGTGGCCGACGCGATTGAAGACCACTACAAACCGCGCTTTGCAGGCGATGATTTGCCGCGCAATGACGTGGGTGTGGTGGTGGCACTGGCCGACAAGCTGGAAACGCTGGTGGGCATGTTTGGCATTGGCAATCTTCCAACCGGGGACAAAGACCCGTTTGCTCTGCGCAGGCAAGCGCTGGGTGTGGCGCGCATGCTGGTTGAACGCGATTCAACGCTGCAGTTTCACGCGTTGACCCGGGCTGCCTTTGCGGTGTTTCCTGCCGGACTTTTGCAAGACCAAAGTACCGCACTGGACGAGTTCCTGATTGAGCGGCTCAAAGGCTACCTGAAAGACAGCGGCTACTCTGCCAATGAGGTTGATGCCGCCCTATATGCCCAAAAACTCGGTGCGTGGTGTTCACTGCCCAAACGCCTGGCCGCCGTCCGCATCTTCGCAGCCCTGCCCGAAGCCCCAGCCCTGGCTGCTGCCAACAAACGCATCAGCAACATCCTGAAAAAAGGCGATGCAGTCGATGCCCACGTCAGCGAAGTGCTGCTGCTAGAGGCCGCTGAAATCGCGCTGCACAAAGCCATGAGCGAGGTGGTGCCCAAGGCCGACGCGCAGTTTGAAGCAGGCGACTACACCGCTTCGCTGCAAACGCTGGCGGCTTTGCGTGCGCCAGTTGATGATTTTTTCAACGGCGTGATGGTCAATGCCGAGCAGATGGATTTGCGGCTGAACCGCCTGGGCCTGCTGGCCATGCTGCACAACGCCATGAACCGTGTGGCTGATTTGTCGAAGTTGGCAACTTAACGTGGTGAACTGCTGCTGATTGCTCTACGATGAAATCGTCTCAGCACTTTGATCGATTCACTCTCGCTTACGTTAAAGCTGTTCTAGGCGAAGCCAAGAAAAACGAACAAATCTTGATTCGTGCGCAAGCAACTCTAGAGAGCTGGAAGTCACAGAGGGGCGCTTCACCTTGTTATCAAGAGTGGTGCGACTTACTGCGAAACAACGCAGAAATGATTGAGGCTGCAGTTTGCGTTGAGACTGAATTTGCTGCCCATATGCGTAAAAATTCACCCTTCGCAGGCATACTTCCCCAACAACAACGGCTGGCGTTAATACGGCAAACGGAAACCCCATGAAACTCGTCATCCTCGACCGCGACGGCACCATCAACTCTGACAGTGACGACTATGTGAAGTCGCCTGAAGAATGGCAACCGCTGCCGGGCGCGCTGGAGGCCATTGCACGGCTGACCCAGGCGGGCTGGCATGTGGTGGTGGCCACCAACCAGTCAGGGCTGGGGCGCGGGCTGTTTGATGTGGCGTCGCTCAACGCCATGCACGCCAAAATGCACAAAATGCTGGCGGCTGTCGGGGGGCGGATTGACGCGGTTTTTTATTGCCCGCACGCGCCTGAAGAAAGCTGCAACTGCCGCAAGCCACTGCCAGGCTTGTTCGAGCAGATCGGCAGCCGCTTTGGTGTGCTGCTCAAAGATGTGCCAACGGCGGGCGACTCGGCCCGTGACTTGCAGGCGGGCAGCAGCGCGGGCTGTGAGCCACATCTGGTGTTGACCGGTAAATCTGAGCGCTACCGCAGCGGTGGCCAGCCTGACGGCTTGCCTGCTGGCACGCTCTTTCATACCGACTTGTCGGCCTTTGTTGACCACCTTCTTCAGCGCAGTGCTGTAGCCGCATAAAGTTTTTATGAACCTGATTCGCTCCATCCTTCACATGCTGTGGATGATCATCACCGTGGTGCCGTGGGCTTTGGCCGTTCTGGTCTTTTCGCTCTTCGGCAGCAGCACCCAGGTGTACTGGTTATGCGCCGGCTGGCTGCGCCTGGCGGTGACGGGTGGCACGGTGATTCTGGGCATTCAAAACCGCGTGACCGGGATGGAAAATCTTCCCACCACTGAGCTGGGCAGTTGCGTGCTGCTGGTCAAGCACCAGAGCACCTGGGAAACTTTTTCTATGGTCACCCTCATGCCGCACCCGCTGGCGTTTGTGTTTAAAAAAGAGCTGCTGTACGTGCCGTTTTTCGGCTGGGCCATGTCGCGCATGGACATGATCCACATTGACCGCAGCCAGCGCGCCCAGGCTTTTACCAAAGTGGTTGAGCAGGGCAAGCGGCTGATGGCTCAGGGCGTGTGGGTCATCATGTTCCCTGAGGGCACGCGCATCCCGCGAGGTCAAAAAGGGGTCTACAAATCGGGCGGCACGCGGCTGGCGATTGAAACCGGTGCGCCGGTGATTCCGGTGGCGGTGACCTCTGCCAAATGCTGGCCACGCAAAGCTTTCATCAAAAAGCCGGGCATTGTGGACATTTCAATCGGCAAGCCCATCCCCAGCGCAGGCCGCCAGCCCGACGAGCTGATGCGCGAAGTCGAAGCCTGGATTGAAGCCGAGGTGCGCCGGCTGGACCCCGAAGCCTATCCTGAGCTGGCAAGCCAGTAAACCGTCATGCTGCAACGGCTGTTTCAATTGACGCTTGATTTGTTCGAGCCAGCGCCTGAAAAACCAGTTAAAAGCATTGAAAAAGCCGATTTCAAAGCATCAAATCAGCCTACAGGCCAACAAATACGGGTGCAACCAGCTCCTGATAACGTAGCAGACGATGCGGCACTGCCAACGCAAACCTTGCAGCAGGCGTTGGCACCAGCCACCTTTGCCCATCCACGCGCCAGCCGCGACACGCTGCTCGATGGCATTGCGGTAGCCTACCAATTCAAACGCGGCAAGCGCCGCACCATTGGCTTTTCAGTCGGCGCAGACGGCCTGACGGTGAGCGCGCCCAAGTGGGTGCCCCTTTACGAGATTGACAAGGCGGTCCTTGAAAAATCCGCCTGGATCGTCAAAAAGTTGCAAGAAACCCGTGCCCGGCATGACCGCCTGGAGTCCGCCCGCATTGACTGGAAAGACGGCACGACCCTTCCCTTTCTGGGTGAACAAGTCATTGTGGTGCTCGACCCGCGCCATGCCTTTGGCGGCGTGGGCGCAGAGATGAAAAGCAGCGCCGATACTTTGCCTGGGGTCACGCATCTCACATTACACGTCGGCCTGCCGCACACCGCTACACCCGACCAGATCAAGGACGCCGTGCAAGCCTGGCTGATGCGTCAGGCCAAGCGGATTTTTACCGAGCGGCTGAACCATTTCGCCTCCACACTGAATGTGCAGTGGCGCAAACTGAGTTTGAGCAGCGCTGGCACGCGCTGGGGCAGTGCCAGCGCCGATGGTTCGATTCGCCTGAACTGGCGGCTGATTCACTTCAAACAGTCCGTCATTGATTACGTGGTGGTGCACGAGCTGAGCCACCTGCGCGTGATGGACCACAGCCCGCGCTTTTGGGACACGGTGCGCGCCGTGGTGCCTGACTATGCGGCGCTGCGCAGTCAATTGAAGGATGAAGGCGCACCTCGTTGGTAAGGCGTGTGGGTCGGGTTACGCTTTACTAACCAGCCCGAAGGCGGCACTGAAACGATAAATCCCGTCGTCACCCAGTCGCCGCTGCAACTTCCCCTCAAACCACAGCATGTGCAAATGCGCCAGCGCCTCGCCCATGGCAAATGTGGTCTGGTGCAAATCAAGCTCACGCTTGAACATGACGGGCAAAATGTCTGCTGCGCTGCACGGCTGGTCAAGGCAGGCGTCCATCACTTCGGCCAGTCTGTCGCGGTGGTGGTCATGCAGTTGCTGAATGCGCGTGTGCAGGCCGCGAAACGGTTTGCCGTGCGATGGCAGCGTCAGCGTGTCTTCAGGCAGGGGCAAGTACTTGTCGATGGATTCCAGA
Organism: Polaromonas sp.; assembly: GCA_031375685.1. Taxonomy (GTDB): domain Bacteria; phylum Pseudomonadota; class Gammaproteobacteria; order Burkholderiales; family Burkholderiaceae_C; genus Polaromonas. Next base: position 6,685 of record JANMIH010000108.1, read on the forward strand.
AACAGCCGCAGCGCATTCGCCTCGGGCTCCTGGTCGTACACGCTCACATTGGTGGAGATGCGCGGCAGGATCATGTCGCCGCTGATCAACACATTGAGTGCCTCGCAGTACAGGGCAATGTGCTCTGGTGCATGGCCGTAGCCGCTGATGCAGCGCCAATCGTGGCGGTTTTCGCCAACACCGATCGCAACCGTTTTGCCATCCATCAGCCGTACATAACTTTTGGGCACATCGGGCACCATGCCCGGGTAGTAACCAGTTCGCGCCCTGATTTTGGCCATGGAGTCGGGGTCGGTCAGCCCGTGTGATGCAAAAAATACTGCGGCGCTGTCACCACCAAAACCGGTGGTGGACTGTGAGCCGATGCGGGCGGCGTTGTAATCTGTTGCGCTGACCCACAGGCGGCATGTGTGGGTCGGTGTTGTCCACTTCTCACACAGCCAGTGCGCCAGACCGATGTGGTCCGGGTGCATGTGTGTGACGATGACGCGCAAAATGGGCAGGCCTTCCAGCTGCGTGGCAAAAATGGTGTCCCACTGCGCTTTCGACTCAGCCCGGCTGATGCAGCAGTCCACCACTGTCCAGCCTTGCAGTTTTTCGCCTTGCGCGTGGGGGTCGTCCATCTCATCGCGCAGCAGCCACAGGTTGATGTGGTTCAGCGCAAAGGGCAGCACCATGCGAATCCATTTGATGCCCGGTGCAACTTCCATGGCGCCGCCCTCATCGGGCAAAGCATCACCCAGCGGGTAATCGAGTTGTTGTTCTAAAAGGTTCATGTACTATTCGGTTTGTTTGAGGTTGACGTTGACGTAAACGTAAGCGTCATGGTAAACCTGTTCTCTCATTTCATGCGGCCAAGAGTGTCGCCAACGCACAGCCTTCGACCATCATGGCCACAACTACTGCTTCTTACACCATCAGCGACCTGGCCAAAGAGTTTGACCTGACCACGCGCGCCATGCGCTTTTATGAAGACATGGGCCTGCTGCAGCCCCAGCGCGAAGGTGCAGGCGGGCGCAACCGCGTGTACACCGCACGTGACCGCACGCGACTCAAACTCACGCTGCGTGCCAAGCGCCTGGGTTTTTCGCTGGTCGAGGCCAAAGAGATCATTGACTCCTACGACAGCCCGCGCGACACCGCGCCGCAAATGCGCAAGTTTTTAGAAGTGCTGACGGACCATCGCATCAAGCTGGAGGCGCAGCTGATTGACTTGCAAGCCAATCTGGCGGAGATCCGTACGCACGAAAAAGAAGCCAAGGCGCTGCTGGCCAAGTCTGAAAAAACCGCCCCCAAGATGAAATAAGTAATAATTGACGTTTACGTAAACGTCAACCAAAAACCATGACCGTTCCCAATCCTGATGCGCTTTACAAGCGAATAGAAACCAGTTTTTTGCGCCAGGGCATGATGCAAAATCTGGAGGCCAAACTGTTGCGGGTGGAACCTGGTTTGTGCGAAGTCTCATTGGCGCATTCAGAGCGGGTGTCCCAGCAGCAGGGCTGCTTTCATGGTGGGGCCATGGGCACGCTGGCCGACATTGCGGGCGGCTATGCCGCATTGACTGCTGCACCACCGGACATGGAAGTCACCACGGTTGAGTACAAAATCAACTTTCTGGCCAGCTTTATGGGTGGCGAGTTGCGAGCCATTGGCCGGGTTGTCAAAGCGGGCAAGCGCATCATCGTGACCACGGCTGAGGTCACCCATGTGGATGCCAGTGGCAAACAAACGCCATGCGCCGTGATGCAGCAAACCATTGTTCCTGTTACCAAAACATATTGAACTGAAAGCAACAACATGACTGACTTGCCTGGCCTGAATTTTCAACTCGGTGAAGACATTGACGCGCTGCGTGACGCGGTACGCTACTTTGCACAAACTGAAATCGCACCGCGCGCCGCAGAAATTGACAAAAACGACCTGTTCCCCGCCGACCTGTGGCAAAA
>JANMIH010000118.1:0-2609 GCA_031375685.1 Polaromonas sp.
CCAGTTCTTTGGCAGTCGCCTCACCCACATGGCGGATGCCCAGGCCGAAAACAAAGCGTGGCAGCGTCGTTTGCTTGGATTTTTCAAGTGCATCCAGCAGATTCATGGCTGACTTGTCGGCCATGCGATCCAGATTGGCCAAGGCTGTCAAACCGAGTTTGTACAAGTCAGGCAGCGTGCGGATGATGTTGGCATCGACCAACTGCTCGACCAACTTGTCACCCAGGCCATCGACTTCTACCGCGCGGCGGTGGGCAAAGTGCAGAATCGCTTCTTTGCGCTGCGCCCCGCAAAACAGCCCGCCCGTGCAGCGGTAATCAGCCTCGCCCTCTTCACGCACAGCGCTTGAGCCGCACACCGGGCAACTGCGTGGCATGGTGAAAATGTCTGACCCTGACACGCGCTTGTCCAGCAGCACGCTGACGACTTCGGGAATCACATCTCCGGCACGGCGCACCACCACGGTGTCGCCTACCCGCACGTCCTTGCGGCGTGCTTCGTCTTCGTTGTGCAGCGTGGCATTGGTCACCGTTACACCACCAACAAACACCGGCGCCAGCTTGGCCACGGGCGTGAGCTTGCCTGTGCGGCCCACCTGCACGTCGATGCTGAGGACGGTGGTCAGTTGCTCTTGCGCCGGGTACTTGTGCGCCACCGCCCAGCGCGGCTCACGGGTCACGAAACCCAACTGCCTTTGCAGCGCCAGGCTGTTGACCTTGTAAACCACGCCGTCAATGTCAAACGGCAACCTGTCCCTTGTTTGCCCAATACGCTGATGATACGCTACTAATTCAGGAGCTGCTTGCGCCCGTATTGTCTGGTCTGCAACCGGAAAACCCCAATTTTTCAAGGCCTGCAGCAGTTCAAAGTGGGTTTCAAACGCCGGGCCGCCTGCTTCAGGAGGTGTGATGTCGCCCAAGCCGTAAGCAAAAAAGCTCAAGGGGCGCTGCGCTGCAATGGCTGGGTCGAGCTGGCGAACGGCACCCGCGGCGGCGTTGCGCGGATTGACAAAGGTTTTCTCACCCTTGATGCCTTGGGCTATTTTGGCGCGCTGGCGGTCGTTCAGGGCTTCAAAATCATCCCTGCGCATATAGACTTCGCCGCGCACTTCCAGCACAGCGGGTGGAAATATAGCCCCCACGTTCGCCACTTCGTGTGCTTCACTGCCCCCCGAGGGGGTGCTCCTTGCTAGGGGCGGCCCGTCGCTGCGGCTTGGCAAGCGCAGCGGAATCTGCTTGATCGTGCGGATGTTCTGCGTCACATCTTCGCCCGTTTCACCGTCGCCGCGCGTGGCGGCTTGCACCAGCACGCCGTTTTCAAAACGCAAGCTCATGGCCAAGCCATCGAATTTAAGTTCAGCCACATATTCAACGGGCGGATCTGCTTCTGTGAAGCCCAGTTCTTTACGAACGCGGGCGTCAAAGTTTTGCGCTCCTGTGGCTTCGGTGTCAGTCTCGGTACGGATACTGAGCATCGGTACCTTGTGGCGTACGCTGGCAAACGCATCAAGCGGCTTGCCGCCTACCCGCTGGGTGGGTGAATCGGGCGTTACTAGTTCAGGGTGCTGCGCTTCCAGGGCTTGCAGTTCTTTGAACAGCTTGTCGTACTCGGCATCGGGTATCGACGGTTCATCGAGCACGTAGTAGCTATGGGCATGCGCATGCAGCTGTTTGTGGAGCTCTTGGACGCGCCCGGCTAAATTGGCAGACTGACTGTGCGGCGCTCTGCTGAAAAGATCGTCAGTCACCGTGCTTAACTGAACAAACGCCGCGCCAGCACGGAGCCCGCAGACAAATCGCGTTCATCCAGCGTGTCGTAAAGCTGCTCCAGCTCGTTGCCAATCACGTCCATCGCCGCAGGGGCAATCACGTTACCGTTGTCGTCCATGACCATGCCGCCCATGCTGGCAGCCAGTGCAGTGGCCGACTCGCACATACGCAGGAAGGGTCGTTCACTGCGCGGTACTTGCGGCACGTCGAGTGACAGCGTTACTTCACGCAGCGCCGTCTGCTCGGGGTCTTCGGCCATCGCGGCCTGGGCGTCAAAAGCCAAACCCAGCAACGGCGCACCGCCACGCTCAGTGGCAGGCAACACCATACGGCCTGGAATCGACCCCGCCACAAAGCCCAGCCTGGCTGCGTTTTGCGCCACATAGCCGGGGCTCCAGGCGGTGCCAGCGGCCCGCAGGGTAAAACTGAGCTGCGCATCATGCGCGCTGGCAAACTGGTCCAGTTCACGGGCGCGTGCGACTTCATCCAGCATTTCCGGGAACTCGGGCTCGCCGCTTATTGCATCGGCGAAGGCCTGGGTTTTCATGACAAATTCCGAGTATTCAATCTGGTTGAGTGCGCCGAGCCGGTTGGCCAGTTGTACCCCGCATTGAAACGCGCTGTAGCGCTGCCCCGCTATGGGCAACTCCCACTGTGCTGAGGCGCTGTTCAAGCCCTCCACGCCGAACGGTTTGCTTCCAGCGCGCCGGGTAGCTGGCATGGCGGCCAAAGCGGCCTCCCCCGACACGTCTTCGTCAATAGCGACTGGGGCAATCACGTCAATCAGGGCGTCCAAGCCGGGCTTTTTCTCTAAAGTGGGCAATAGCGCGAAGCTGCTCA
>JANMIH010000129.1:0-3317 GCA_031375685.1 Polaromonas sp.
CACGCCGCACGGCTTTGATGGCAGCGCTTTTAGCCGCCGCACTGAACGCACCTAGCGCCTTTGCGCAAGCCGCACCCAAGGTCAAGTTCGCCACCAGTGAAGGCGATTTTGTCGTTGAGGTCTATCCCGACAAAGCACCCAAAACCGTCGCCAACTTTTTGCAATACGTCAAAGACAAGCATTACGACGGCACGATATTTCACCGCGTGATCAGCAACTTTATGGTGCAAGGCGGTGGCTTTGACAGCGCTTACGCGCAAAAGCCCACCCGCCCCCCCGTGGTGCATGAAGGCCAGGACGCCTTGGCCAAAGGCGGCCCGCGCAATACAGAAGGTACGCTGGCCATGGCGCGTACCAATGACCCCAATTCAGCCTCGTCCCAGTTTTTCATCAACGTCAAGGACAACGCGTTTTTAGACCCCACCGTCATCCCGCCAGGTGACCCGGTGCCCAGGTTTGAATACGGCGGCCGAGTGTATGAAAACACGCCACGCGCCCAACTGCTGGGTGCATCGCAACTGTTTGGCTATACCGTGTTTGGCAAAGTCACCAGCGGCATGGACGTTGTCAATAAAATCAAGGCAACGCCCACCGGTGCGGGTGGGCCTTTCCCAACAGACGTACCCAAAACACCCGTTCTCATCAAATCTGCAACCTTACTTAACTGAACCATCGAAAGCACCCCATGAGCAACCCAAAAGTCGAACTTCACATCGCAGGCCACGGCGTCATCACGCTGGAGCTGGACGCTGCCAAAGCCCCCAAAACCGTCGCCAACTTTTTAAGCTATGTTGCCAAGGGCCACTACGCCGGCACCGTGTTTCACCGCGTGATTCCCGGCTTCATGATTCAAGGCGGCGGCTTTGCTGTCGGCATGAAGCAAAAAGACACCGACGCCAACATTGAGAACGAAGCGGCGAACGGTTTGAAAAACGACAAGTACACCGTGGCCATGGCGCGTACAAATGAGCCGCATTCAGCCAGCTCACAGTTTTTCATCAACGCCTCGAACAACGGTTTTTTAAACCACACTGCACCCAGCGGCTCTGGCTGGGGCTACGCCGTATTCGGCAAGGTCATCAGCGGCATGGACGTGGTCGACAAGATTGAAGGCGTGAAAACCGGCAACAAGATGGGTCACGGCGACGTACCTGTCACCGATGTGGTGATTGAAAAGGCCGTGGCACTGTAATGCTCACTGCGGAGTTGGTCGGATTTATTGGGGTCAGACACCAATTTCACGGCAATGCCTAGCATTGCGCCCACAGGGCAAGCCTTTGGCTTGGTGAATTTGGGCTCTGACCCCAAAAAATCCATCGACTTCATTTCTGACCTGCACCTGCAGGCCAGCGAGCCAGCGACCTTCAATGCTTGGCAGCGTTATATGCAGACTACCCCAGCGGATGCCGTGTTCATCCTTGGTGATTTGTTTGAGGTGTGGGTGGGTGATGACGTGCTACAAGGGCACGGTTTTGAATCTCAATGCGCTCAGGTCATGCAGCAAACCGCAGCGCGCATCCCTGTGTATTTCATGCATGGCAACCGTGATTTTCTGGTCGGTCCTGGCTTGATGGCTGCCTGTAACACCACGCTACTTGTAGACCCCACCGTTTTAAGCTTTAACAAGCAGCGCTGGTTGCTGTCGCACGGTGATGCGCTGTGCCTGGACGATGCAGACTACATGCAGTTTCGCCAGCAAGTACGAAGTGGAGAATGGCAGGCTTCGTTTTTGGCCAAACCATTGACAGAACGTCAAGCAATTGCACGCGGCTTGCGCCAGCAAAGCGAGGCCAGAAAAAACGCAGGCGCCACGTACGCTGATGTCGATGCCCAGGCTGCACGGCAATGGCTTGAGAAAGCCGATTGCCCGACCCTGATCCACGGCCATACGCACAAACCTGCAACGCATGATCTGGGCCATGATTTGCAGCGCGTGGTACTCAGCGATTGGGACATGGCAGCCCCAACACCTCGCGCCGAGGTATTGCGCTTGTCGGCTCAAGGCTTGCAGCGTATTTGTGTGACGTGAGGTTTTGATCGTGCTTGACTGGCTTCAAAGGCGGCTCAATCCGCCACTCGCCATACCCGACGCACTGTGGCAACTCACTCTGAGTGATTACCCATTTTTAGCCAGCCGACCAGCCGCAGACCAAAGCAGCCTGCGCCAATTGACAGTGCAGTTTTTAGCGCAAAAAGAATTCAGCGGCGCGCACGACTTGCAGGTCACAGACGAGATGGCCGTGGCGATTGCCGCGCAAGCCTGCCTGCCCGTTTTGAACTTGGGTTTGAAGCTGTATGACGACTTCAAGGGCATCGTGATTCACCCCGGCGCAATGCTGGCCAGGCGCAGCATGGTCGATGCAGCGGGCGTCAATCACTTTTACAAAGAAGAAATCGCTGGCGAAGCCATGGAAGGTGGACCTGTCACCCTGAGCTGGCAAGACGTTGCAGCGTCTAGCGAACATCTGGCGCGTGGCTTCAACGTGGTGATTCATGAGTTCGTTCACAAACTTGACATGCGGGACGGCACACCCAACGGCTGCCCGCCCCTGCCCAGTCGCGCTGCGAAAGTGCAATGGCGAGCCGCCATGCAAACAGCCTACGAAGCATTCAAAGAGCGCGTCGTGATGGCCCAACGCTTTGGCGCCGAGCCACCTTGGCTCGATGCTTACGGCGCGACATCACGCGCCGAGTTTTTTGCAGTCACCAGTGAAGCTTACTTCGTCAACCCCAGTCGGTTTGAACTTGAGTTTGAAGGCTTGAAAAGGCTTTTCGACGCCTTTTTTAACCCAAAATAGGCATCGTTTAAGCCTCCAGACCAATCAATACGGGCGTAACAAGCTCCTGAAATAGTAGCAAATCAGGGCTGCTTTGACACCTCGCCGGCCTTGCCAAAGCTGAACACCCCTGGATCCCGGATCGGATCGACATCGACCGGGATGACGCTCTTTGGTGGGAACTTGCCTTCCAGCAACAGCTTGGACAGCGGGTTTTCAATCCGCTGCTGAATGGCACGTTTGAGCGGTCTGGCACCGAAGACCGGATCGAACCCGACCTTGGCCAACTCGGCAATCGCCGCTTCTGACACCTGCAGGGTCAGCTCCATTTTCTCCAGCCGCGCCATCAGCACCTTGAGCTGGATGCGGGCAATCGACTCGATGTTTTTCGCATCCAGAGCGTGGAACACCACAGTCTCGTCAATCCGGTTCAAAAACTCGGGGCGGAAGTAGTTTTTCAGCTCGTCCGTCACCGCGTCCTTGATCTCGTCATACGGCTTGCCGACCATGGACTGAATGATGGGTGAGCCGATGTTGCTG
>JANMIH010000138.1:0-2121 GCA_031375685.1 Polaromonas sp.
CCTATTTTTACCCCTGTTTTAGAGTTCTAGCCCAATAAATACGGGCGCAAGCAGCTATTTTTTTAATAGCAATTTGAGATCATCCAGTGTATTGGCTTCATGCAGCGGTTTGTCACGGCGGATGCGCAGCATGCGCGGAAAGCGTACCGCAATACCGCTTTTGTGGCGCGGGCTCAGGTTAATGCCTTCAAAACCCAGCTCAAACACCAGAGTCGGCTTGACGCTGCGCACCGGGCCAAACTTTTCAAGTGTGGTTTTGCGGATCACGCTGTCAATCTGTTTGAACTCATCGTCAGTCAGGCCGGAATAGGCTTTGGCAAAGGCGACCAACTGCAGCGGTATCGCCCCCACGCTTCCCACTTCGTGTGGATCGCTGCCCCCCGAGGGAGCCGTCGCTTGCTCGGGACGGCCCGTCGCGGCGCGGTCTATGGCCGGTTCGCGTTTTTCAATGGCTTTGACCACGGCATCGGCCTCGTCCTTGTCGGTGGGTTGGCGATTCCAGACGGCAAAGGTGTAGTCGGTGTACAGGGACGCCCTTCGGCCGTGACCAGCTTGTGCGTAGATTAAAACGCAGTCGATGGTCATGGGCTCTATCTTCCATTTCCACCACAGACCGTCGGCCTTGGTTCGACCTGTTCCGTAGGCGGCGTCCAGGCGCTTGAGCATGAAGCCCTCGACGCCACGCGCTCTGGATTCGCGTCTCAAGTTTTCAAAGCCAGCCCATGACGAAAGTCGCTCAATCGGCGACAGCTTCAAATCTGTACCGCACAGCAGCTTTTCGAGCAGTTGACGGCGTGCATGCTGGGGCTGCATCCGGATGTCCTGTGCATGCACTTCAAGTAAGTCATAGGCCATGAAAGTCACAGGCGCATCCGCCAGTATTTTCCTACCCAGTGTTTTGCGGCCTATGCGTTGCTGCAAAACAGCAAACGGCGCGGGGGCGTTGTCGGCCCACACCATGATCTCGCCATCCAGCACCGCCCCATCGGGCAAGTCAGATGCCAACGCCACAATTTCAGGAAAGCGCTCGGTCACCAGTTCTTCACCACGCGACCAGACCCACACCTGAGAAGCCCGCTTGACAATTTGCCCGCGGATGCCGTCGTATTTCCACTCGACTTGCCAGTCGCTGACTGAGCCGAGCTTGGCGTCCAACGCTTCAAGCGGCGAGTCCAGTTGATGCGCCAGAAAAAACGGGTAAGGCTGGCCCGCATCCATGACGTCCAGCACACCGCTTTCAGTCTGCGCAATCAGCGCTTCAAATTTGCCCGCCGTTGGCATGGCTTTGGCGTCCACATAACCCATCATCCGCTGCGCAATTCGCTTGGCGTCCAGCCCTGAATGGGCAGCCAGCGCACGTTGCACCAGCAGCTTGCTGACACCGACGCGAAAACCGCCACCGACCAGTTTGATGAGCAAAAACCGCCCACGGGAATCGAGCTCGCGCCAATAACTTTTGATACGCTGGGCGATCTCGTCTTCGCTCAAACCGCGCAGTGGCAACAAGCGCTCCTCCATCCAGACCGCCAGGCCCACGTCGCTGGCCTCAAAGTCCAGTGGCAGCACATACGCAATGGTTTCGGCCAGGTCACCGACGGTCTGGTAGCACTCGTCAAACAGCCAGTCGTCGATCCCCGCAGCTTCACAGGCCAAGGCGCGCAAGGCGGCGGTTTTAACCACTTGTCTGGGTTTGCCGCCTGATAAAAAATACACTGCCCAGGCCGCATCAGCAGGCGGCGCGGCTTTGAAGTACACCTGCAACGCAGCGACTTTGGCGTTGGTGGAGGTGGTGCTGTCCAGTTCGGTAAACAGCGCTGCAAAGTGCTTCATGCAGTCGCCTTGACTTCAACTTTTTCTTCTGCAGCATCGTCGCCGTACTCGGTTTGAAATGATTCAGCCTGCAAGCCCTGTTCTGACAAGTACCGCACCATGACAGGGATACTGCCATGCGTGACGATGATGCGGTTTGCGCCCGTGGCACCAATCGCGCCCATCAACCCCGGCCAGTCGGCATGGTCACTCAGCACAAAACCTTTGTCATAACTGCCGCGCCGCCGCGCACCACGCAGTTGCATCCAGCCACTGGCAAAGGCGTCGCTGAAGTCGCCAAATCGCTTGACC
>JANMIH010000151.1:0-5363 GCA_031375685.1 Polaromonas sp.
GTCATCATGATTGGCGAAATCGGTGGGCCAGACGAAGCCGAAGCTGCAGAGTGGTGCAAAGCCAACATGAAAAAGCCCATTGTCGGTTTTATCGCTGGCGTAACGGCTCCCCCGGGCAAGCGCATGGGTCATGCGGGCGCACTGATCTCAGGCGGTGCGGACACAGCAGATGCCAAGCTGGAGATCATGGAGGCCTGCGGCTTTACCGTGACGCGCAACCCGTCTGAAATGGCAAAACTGCTCAAGGCACTGCTGTAACCAGCAGTCTGCGGTTAGCCACAATAGACCAACCGGTTGTCATCACTGACAATCGGTTTTTTATCTGCTTTAGGGGTATCCATGGAAGAGTTCATGACAGCAAGCTTCTGGCTTGCGGTGGGACAGATCATCATGATCGACATTTTGCTGGGTGGAGACAACGCGGTTGTCATTGCGCTGGCATGTCGCAATCTACCTCCCAAGCAGCGAACGCAGGGCATTATTTACGGCACTATGGGCGCGATTGTCCTGCGGGTGATTCTGATTGCTTTTGCCTTGGCTTTGCTGGCTGTGCCCTATCTGAAAATAGTTGGCGCTATTTTGCTGGTCTGGATTGGCGTCAAGCTGTTGTTGCCTGAAGGCGAAGAAGACCACAACATCAACCCCAGCGACAAGCTGTGGTCGGCGGTTAAAACGGTCATCATTGCCGACTTGGTGATGAGCGTAGACAATGTTCTGGCCATTGCGGGTGCTGCCCAAGGCGCTGGCCAGCAGCACCAGTTGCCACTGGTCATCTTTGGCTTGCTGGTGAGCATTCCCATCATTGTCTGGGGTAGTCAGATCGTGCTCAAGCTGATGGAGCGCTTCCCGGTCATCATCACCTTGGGCGCGATGCTGCTGGGCTGGATTGCGGGACAAATGGCTTACTCAGATCCTGCCATCAAAGCGTATTTGCCAGCTCAGGCTTATTGGTCCTATGTGGCTGCCGTTAGCGGTGCCGTGTTTGTCTATTTGGCTGGAAAGGTGCTTCAGAGCCGAAAAGCTTCTGCAAACAAGGCTTGAGCAGCTTGCACGACCCCGAACTTGTGTATTTGCAACAAAAAGTCAACGTGACGTGAATATGCCACTTGTCCCCACGGTTAGTGTCTGTTAACGTCCGCACCTTGGCGCATGGTTGCGCTTTGGAGTGAGGAAATAAGTTCTTGCAGGCGCAAAAAACAAGGGGTCAAGTGGCTGATGAGGCCGGCAAGCATGCAAGCATCAACACGGGGAGCTGCAATTGGCCACCTTGACTAGCGGGCGCCCAAGAGACGGTCAGTTCTGGCGAGCCGACTGGTTCGTTGGTGTTCTGGTGGTCTTGGCAATCTTTCTGCTACACGGCTTTACCGACTTTTTCGGCACGCTGGAGCGACGTTATTACGACTTCGCCAGCACCAGCACATCACGCCAGCCGTCTGAGCGAATTGCCATCATTGCCATTGATGATCAAAGTATTGCCAACATTGTCCGCTGGCCCTGGCCACGTGATGTACAAGCCAATCTGATAGACAAACTGGCAGTGGCCAAAGCCAAAACCATTGTCAACACCACGCTGTTTTTTGAGCCACAAACCGATCGTGGCATGGTCTACATCCGCAAAATGAAAGACCTGCTGGCAGGCCTGACGTTGACGGTGCTATCCGCCAAGAACCCTTGCGGATCAATTATTTTGGCAAAGCCATACCGTCGATGAGTTTGCTGGCAGCGGCTAAAAGCTTGAATCTTGGTTCAGGCGACGTCAAACTCAACAACGGCGAGTCGGTGCAAATAGGCAGACTGGTCATCAAAACCGATGAATCGGCCATGATGCTGCCACAGTTCTACAAAGGCAAAGAGGGCAAGCCCGCCTTTGCGGTGGACTCGTTTTATGACGTGATCTCAGGCAAGATTCCGGCTACCAAATATACCGACAAGATTGTCATCATTGGTGGCACGGCGGTGGGCGTGGGGACACTGTTTCAAACGCCCGCTGGGCCGGGCCTGTCATCTGCCGAAACCACGGCGCACATCACATCCAGTATTTTGAGCGAGCATTTCATCGTGCAACCAGCATGGGGTACTTGGGCCACGCTGGCCATGCTTTTGTCTTGCCATTCAGGGGTAATTCAATGGCCGAGCTGATATACAAGATTGCCAATGAACCTGCGCCTGACATTCGCATCATTCGAGCTGAATTGTCTGAAAAACTTGCCAATGTGGTCGCTTTATCCATCAGCAAGAAGCCTGAAGCACGTTACCAGGACGGCGACCAGTTTGCCGCTGACTTACGTGCCTTGATGGGCGAAATGTCAGGTTTGGCAAACACCGCAAGTACAACGGCCTTGCCCGGCAACACCAGTGCTGGCACTGCAAGTTCGACCAACTTCGATACAACAATGGTGCAGTCAGCAACGGTTTACGATGCAACCCAGAAGATGCAGGCTGAAACCGCGGCCTTTGTTAAAACCAACATCAGCCCTGTTCGCGATACTGGGCCCAAAGTTTAATTTCTGCATTACGCATGACCCTAAAAGCAATAATATAAAAAATGATTTACGAGATTTGCACTGACACCGACCCTGGATTGGCGCGGGAAAACAATGAAGATGCCGTTGCCTTTGATGCGCCGACCGGCCTTTGCATATTGGCCGATGGTATGGGCGGCTACAACGCAGGTGAAATTGCAAGCAGCATGGCCTGCGCCTTCATCAAGTCAGAAATGAGCCGCTGGCTCTCGCAGGCCGGCCTGCACGCCAACAGCAAGGAGGTCAAGCGTGCCATGAAGATTTGCGTTCAAAACGCCAACCATTCCATTTTTAACGCGGGCAATGCCAACCCGCAATACACAGGCATGGGCACCACGCTGGTTGTGGGCGTGTTTCAGGGGGACCGATTGATGCTTGGCCACATCGGCGATTCTCGCTGCTATCGCCTCAGAGATGGCGATTTTCAGCAAATTACCAAAGACCACTCACTTTTGCAGGAACAAATTGACGCGGGGTTGATCACGCCTGAACAGGCGCTTACCTCTGCCAATAAAAATCTCGTGACGCGAGCACTCGGTGTTGAAGACAGTGTCCTGCTCGATGTGACACAGCACCGCGTCGAAGTCGGCGATGTTTACATGATGTGTTCTGACGGTTTATCGGACATGGTCAGGGACCAGCCAATCGCAGATATCATGATGAGTGACGCGACTTTGGCGCAAAAAGCAACCCAATTGATAGCAGCGGCCAACGCGGCTGGTGGTCGGGATAATATTTCAGTGCTAATGACACAGGCAAAAGAAGCCACTGTCAAGCGAGGATTTTTGTCCAGAATGCTGGAAAAATGACATGTGATTGAAATAGCAAAAACCAACAGGAGTCGGCCATGCCGAAAATGATCGTCTCTATCGACGGTGTAGTGATCAAGGAAGTGCAGTTGATCAAGGATCGTACATCCTTGGGTCGGCGTCCTTACAACGATATCGTGATTGACAATTTGGCGGTCAGTGGCGAGCATGCTGTGCTTCAAATGTCTGGCACTGAAGTTCATCTCGAAGACCTTAACAGTACCAACGGTACCTACGTCAACGGCAAGGCGGTTAAAAAGCAGCTCTTGCAAAACAGCGACACGGTAGAGATCGGCAAGTACAAAATCAAGTACGTGAACGAGGCTGCGGACGCCGGGTTTGAAAAAACCATGATGATCAAAGCAGGATCCACTGGCTTGGCAGCCCCCATTGCTGCGCCGACTGCAGCGCCTGCTTCGGTTTCGCCCGCAGCTGCTCCATCCAACGCGGCCATCAAGGTCATGTCGGGTGCTGCTGCAGGGCGTGAGGTACCGCTCGTCAAGGTTGTCACCACGATTGGCAAACCTGGTGTGGCTGTTGCGGCCATTACAAAAAGGCCGCATGGTTTTGTGATTGCCCATGTTGAAGGGGCCAACAAGCCGTCACTCAATGGCGCACCCATTGGGGTCGAGCCGGTGGCGCTTAAAAACGGGGACATCCTCGAGCTAGCAGGTACCCAAATGCAGTTTGTGCAACTTTAGTTGTCCCCGCTACCATCCATAACCGCCTGTTGTCATCAGTAGACTTCCCATTCAGGGCGACCATGCCTCACACCATTGATGAGCGCATTGCCATCGTTGATATTGACGAAAAAAGCCTGGCTGAAATTGGTCGTTGGCCATGCAGCCGTAACAGGTTGGCAGACCTGGTCGACGAGTTGTTTGAAAGGTAAAAAGCGGCCATGCTTGGTTTTCACCTGGTGTTTGTCGAGGCAGATGAAAGTTCGGGACTGAAGCGACTCAAGCTGTTGGCGCAAAACGAACTTCGAGAGCAAGCGGGCGTTACTGAAAAGCTGGCCCAGATTCAAACCAGCCTGGACTACGACGCACTGTTTGCCAAATCCATCGAAAAACGCCCCGTCGTTATGGGCTACCACATGACCAGCGACCGAGATGGACGCACCAGCGGCGTATTACCTGCCCCGGTCATGGGGGCCGAATCCTTGCGTGGAAATCAACACACCGACAACACAGCCGAACTTAAAACCTGGGCGCTGGCGCTTCAAGCGTACCGGATGCAAGATTGGGATCGGTGTGACGTGCAATTGCTTAACTTACAGCGCCAGAATGCCAAAAAATACCTTTACCAACTCTACGCTGAGCGTGTAGCCTCAATGCGCTTGCTGCCGTTTGACCCTGAATGGGACGGCGCGACGAATTTTCAGACCAAATAGGGCTAGACTGACCAAGTTGAGCGTGTGGTAACCAAGAAAAGGCAAATAAAAGCTTATGAAAGTCAGGGTACTCGGTTGTTCAGGCGCAATTGCCAAAGATTGCCGAACAACCTCATTTTTGATTGACAACGACGTGCTGATTGATGCGGGTACGGGTGTTGGTGACCTGACGCTCGATGAAATGAAGTGCATCGATCACGTCTTGCTGACGCATTCTCATCTTGACCATGTCGCTGCGCTGCCTTTGATGGTTGACGCCATTGCCTCACAAAGAATGGCGCCCATCCAGGTACATGCCTTGCAAGGCACGATAGATGCTTTGAAGGCGCATATTTTTAACAACATAATCTGGCCAGATTTTTCAAGAATCCCCACACCTGAAGCGCCCTTTATCACCTTCCATCCCATTGTGCTGGGGCAAACGCTTGAGCTGGCAGGCAAACACATTGAGGTATTACCCGCTGTACACACCGTGCCTGCTGTTGGCTATGCTGTAACAGTCGGCAAAGGCTATTGGGCTTTTACGGGCGACACCGAAATCAACCCCGCTCTATGGCAACGTCTCAATCAACTCGATGTGGCCATGCTGGTCATTGAGACCGCCTTCAGCAACCGCGAGAAAGATCTGGCCAAATTGAG
>JANMIH010000208.1:0-3380 GCA_031375685.1 Polaromonas sp.
AAACACATAAAACAAAAAGCGATGGGGTCCCGAAAGCACAACAAACTAAAAGTACCGCCGTAGCGCGCGAAACTGACCGATCACCAACATGTGCAGCAATTTGACTGCACCCACTGATTATTACCGTTAAGTTCGTCGTCGGGGGAGTTTAGAAGCCTGTATCTGAACGATTTGCCGGTTAAATCGCAATACTTTTGACTTTTTGATGCCAAATCGGGAAATAAATTGTGTCAGGTTGTTCAGTTTTATCTGAATGGACCAAGGCCTGCCCGCCCACGCGCTGCAATGTTTATAGCGCTTCTGGGGCGTTTTCAATGTCAGCGACCATCACGGGCCGCGCTGTGCGATGACCAGACTTGCTGGTGATGTCAACATAAAACTGGTGGGCACCGTCTTTAACCAGCGCATCGACTGCCGACATGAGCGCCGCAAAATGAACCACCGCTGCATCCGAAGGGTTCATACCCAACTTGCAGTCAAAGTCTAAAAAGTCAGCGCCTTCAGGCAGGGGCTTGGCACGCTCACGTTTGACGTATTTGCGAATGTCGTGCTTGCTGGCTTCAGCCAAACGGTCGCGGTTTTTACCTTCGACGTTCAGAACATAGGTTTTTTTCAAACCTTGGTTCCTGCCGCTTGCGCTGCCAAAATAGCGTCCAGCTCTTTGCACGAGGGTGCGCACACAGCTTGTGACTTGCCCAGCACCTTGCGTGTGCCCATGAGCGAGCGGGCACGATGCTTGCCGCACATGAAGCACGACATGGTGGCCGCACCAAACGAGGTGGTGGCAGCAAACGGGGAGCCCGAAACTTTGGATTTGTAGCGCAAACCGTCAGCGAGTACAGCGGTTTTGGCGTCAGCTCTTGCCATGTTGTATGTCTTTCCTGGGTTGGGTTGATGGGGCTGGTTAAAAGACGAACTCCTCAACCAGTCCCCGGTGTCAGCTGGCCGTTTGTACGGATTGGTGCCTGTACAACCTGCTCTTTTAGCGTCCAACAAGCCAAGATTTTACCGCCTAAAGTCAAGCCCACGCTTTGACGGGCATGAGAAGCCATTTCAACGACACCTGAAAATATTGCTAAAGTCCTGTGAGTTTTCCAATCATCAAGACACGAAAGTAAAAGATATGGCACGCCTTGTCAAATGCATCAAGCTCGGTATTGAGGCCGAAGGCCTGGACTTGCCGCCCTACCCCGGCCCGCTTGGCAAGCGCCTGTGGGAAGAGGTCAGCAAACAGGCCTGGGCGGACTGGATGAAGCAGCAAACCATGCTGGTCAATGAAAATCGCCTGAACCTGGCCGACCAGCGGGCCCGCCAGTACCTGGCACGGCAGATGGAAAGCCATTTCTTTGGCAGCGGCGCTGACGTGGTGC
Organism: Polaromonas sp.; assembly: GCA_031375685.1. Lineage (GTDB taxonomy): Bacteria > Pseudomonadota > Gammaproteobacteria > Burkholderiales > Burkholderiaceae_C > Polaromonas. Next base: position 1,371 of record JANMIH010000208.1, read on the forward strand.
AGGGCTACACACCGCCTGCGGCTTGACGCAAACCATTCATCTTGACATTTGCTCGGGCAACAGCCAGATTTTTTTGCGCCAATGGCAGGCCTGGCGAGCCAACCCGCAGCGTACGCGCCTGCTGCATGTGGTGGCCATTTGTAGCGGCACCTTTCAGAACACAAGCACCGATGACAGCCTGAAACCACTGGCCGATGAGCTGGAGGCCCAACTGTGGGGCTTGCTGCCGGGCTTTCACCGGCTGGTGTTTGAAACTGGCGAGGTGCTGCTGACGCTGTGCATTGGTGAGCCGTCCAAAGTCTTGCGCCAGCAGCAGTTTGAAGCCGACGCCATTGATTTAAACCATGCGGCTATTGCCGACGCAGATGCGCTGCACGCCGCCAAAGCCGTCGCCCGGTTGTGCAGGACGGGCACACGCCTTGGCAGCTCAAACGTACAGGAGGCGATGCAAGCGGCCCTCAGGCAGTGCGGCTTTGTGACGCAAGCCGGGCCCGATGAACTGCAGTCCATTTATAACCCCGCCTGGGTTGAAAAAGTGCCCCAACCGGTTGTGCAACCGGGGCGCTGCGTGGTGGTGGGCTCTGGTCTGGCTGGTGCGGCGGTGGCCAGCAGCCTGGCGCGGCGAGGCTGGGCTGTGACCGTGCTTGACACCGCCTTCCAGCCTGCCAGCGGCGCGTCAGGCCTGCCTGCAGGCTTGCTGGTGGAGCATACGTCTCCGGACGATAACCCGCTGTCGCGGTTGTCGCGGTGTGGCGTTCGCATCACGCTGCAGCAGGCGCGCGCCGCGCTAAAGCATGGGACGGATTGGGGTCATACCGGTGTGTTGCATCGCGCCCCGGGAGATGCCGCGCCAAATTTGCCGAGTACGTGGGCTCAAAGCCTGTCGGGCATTGCCAGCGACTGGTGCTACCCGGCCTCCGCCAGAACCCTAAAAGCAGCGGATCTAGCAGCAGACAGTCAGGCTGTGTGGCACGCGCAAGCGGGCTGGGTCAAACCCGCTGCGCTGGTCAGGGCCTGGCTTGACGTTGCTGGCGTGAGCTGGCAGGGCAACGCCAGCGCCGCCAAAATCACTGCCACAGATCAAGGCTGGCAGGTGCTGGACACCAATGACCAGGTGCTGGCGCAAGCTGACTTGGTGGTTGTTTGCGCAGGCTACACCAGCCAGGCGCTGGCGGCCAGCGCAGGGGTGGCGCCGCCTGATTTGCAGGCCATTCGCGGCCAGGTGACGTTTGGGCTGGACCCTCCAACGCACAGCCTGCCTCCTTTTGCTGTCAACGGCCACGGCGGTTTCATACCCGCCATCACCACACCAGACGGCCCGATGTGGCTGATGGGCGCGGGCTACGAACGCGATGTGCTCACGCCAGACGTCAAAGTGCAAGACCACGCTGACAATCTGACCCGTTTGCAAACCTTGCTACCCCATGCGGCCGCTGCTTTGGCAGCTCAGTTCAGCCCACAGCAGGCGCAAGGCTGGGCGGGCATTCGCTGCGCGACTCACAACCGCTTGCCGCTGGTATCAAGCCTGGGTCAGCCAGACACAAAGCCGGGACTGTGGGTGTGTACCGGCATGGGCTCGCGGGGTTTGAGCTTTGCCGCCCTGTGCGGTGAGCTTTTGGCAGCGCGGTTGCATGGCGAGCCGTTGCCGGTCGACAACCAGCTGGCAAAAGCGATGGGCGCAGGCCCTTTGTGAGGCATGAAGCCTTTTTTCAGCCTGAAGCGCAAAATATGTCGAAAATCGCATTTTCAGGGCATTTTTAAGCTTCAAATAGTGCGCCAGCCCAATAAAATCGGGTGCAAGCAGCTACTAAAATAATAGCCTTAAAAACACATTGAGCGGCACAGGAACTTTTCTCACAAGTTCTCAATCCCCTGCCCTTGAAAAGGGTTTTGACAGCCCAAGTTACCAGACTGTTAAAACAAAACCAGTTTTCAAGCATGTCTGAACCCAAACAACCTGAACAAAATCAATCACTTAGCGGTGCTTCCAGCTCTTCAGGGCTGGGAGCA
>JANMIH010000223.1:0-3548 GCA_031375685.1 Polaromonas sp.
GTGAAGGCCTGGCCCTGTGGCTGGGCGGGTTCGGGGTTGCCCCCAGGGCCGCGGCCATCGCGGCAACGGCCATCGTGGTGACGGCCATCACCTTCGTCACCATCATCTTCGGCGAGCTGGTGCCCAAACGCATCGGCCAGCTCTACCCAGAGGCAACGGCCAGGCTGGTGGCGCGGCCCATGATGTGGGTGGCCAGTGCGGCCAAACCGTTTGTCAGACTGCTGTCGTTCAGCACACATGCTGTTTTGAAGCTGCTTCGCATTGACAACGCCGCCGGCCGCGCCGTGACTGAAGAAGAAATCACCGCCAGTCTTGAAGAAGGTGTGGACGCAGGCCTGATCGAAGAGCACGAACACCAGATGGTGCAAAACGTGTTCTTGCTGGACGACCGTTTGCTCACGTCACTGATGCTGCCCAGGTCTGACATTGCATGGCTGGACGCCTCAGACACGGTGCAGCAAGCAGCACAAAAAGCCGGCGCTACCGGGCATTCGTGGTACCCGGTTTGCCGGGGCAGCCTGGACGATGTGGTGGGCGTGGTGAAACTCGCCACCCTGCTGGCCATGCGTGACAGCAATGCCAGCGCTGCTGACGAACGAATTGGCGCACACACCACGCCAGCCGTATTTGTGCCTGAAACACTGACCGGCATGGAACTGCTGGAGCAGTTTCGCGCCAAGTCCACCCGCATGGTGTTTGTGGTGGATGAATATGGCGTGGTGCAGGGCCTGGTCACCCCACTGGACATGCTGGAGGCCATCACTGGCGAGCTGCAACCCGGCGCACAAATCGATGCCTGGGCCACCCAGCGTGCGGATGGCAGTTGGCTGATAGACGGCGTGATGCCGGTGTCAGAACTTAAAGCCCGGCTGGACATCAAAGAGCTGCCTGATGAAGACAAAGGCCGCTACAACACCGTGGCTGGCTTGCTGCAAAGCGTGTCGGGCCGGTTGCTTAAAACCACCGACAAGGTGGACTGCGCAGGTTGGCAGTTTGAGGTGATGGACCTGGACGGCAAGCGGATTGACAAGGTGCTGGCAACGGCCTTGCCAGGCACGCAAGATTAATGGTTTAAGGCCTTGCCGCGCCAGCCCGTACCGCAGGCGCCACCGTGATCAGCGCATCATTGCCACCAAAGTTGGCAGCCTGCATTTGCACTGTTGCCACGCGCTCGGCCTTGGTAAAGGTCAGCAAGCTGGTTTTTGAAAAGGAGCTGGAGGTCAGTGTCCAGCCCGTGGTGGGCATGCCGTCGCGAAAGTAGGCAAACACCGCCTGCGGCTCACCCGCCACGCTCAGGCTGATGCGCCCCATCCAGGTGTTGGCAGCGCTCATGACCAACGTGTCCTGCTGTTTGATCACAGCGCCAGGCGGCAAAGTCACATCTCCCGAGAGCTGCTTGCTGGTTGCTTCCGTCACCGTGCTGTCATTGCCAACCGCCGCGCCGCCCATGTTGGCGCAACCTGCTGTTGCTAAGGCGGCGATCAGCACAATCAGCTACTTGATAGGGGTCATGATTTTTGTGTGGTTAGGATTTTTGATTTTGTCGGCTCAAGCCCGTCTTTCCCGATTTTGTGGATTGTAGCTTTGGGTTAATGGGGGTAACAACCTTCGTAAATTGTTGCAACTAGACTGTACTTGTCATCGCAACAAAAAAGCCCCTGTTTCATGGGAAACAGAGGCTTTTAGCTTGGTGCCGGAGAGATGAATCGAACCCCCGACCTTCTCATTACGAATGAAGTGAAATAAGTGTTTGCATGTGTTGATTGGTATAGCTACAATCTATATAAATCAACACTTTATAGCGGTATTGCTGGATGGGCAAACAGTCTGAGTGTTGAGCGATATTCGCCTAAATTGCTCAAAAGCGGCTACGCAGTGGCTACGCAGACTGGAACTGACATGGCACGACCCCGCAAAGACGCAGCTATCGACCTGAGCGCTGCACAGGAACTAACAGCCGGGCTGATAGAGCGCTTGGCATGCCGCACGGACATAAAAGCCCAGGCGTTCTTACGTGACACCAAAGCGCCGGGGCTGAGGGTTCGCGTGTCCAACACCGGGGCTAAGTCTTTCGTCTTTGAAGCCAAGCTGAACAGGCAAACCATCCGCCGCACCATAGGCGACGTTCGCGCGTGGACTATCGAAGCCGCCCGCACCGAGGCAAACCGCCTGCGTGTGACGTTGGACGCTGGTACAGACCCCCGCGAGGTGGAGCGCCAGCAGGACGCCGCGAAAGCTGCCAACCTTGCCGCCGCTACTGCCCAAGCCGTGACCGTGGGTGATGTATGGCCCCGCTATCTGGAGGAAGGCAAGCCAAAGCGCCGCGATGCATGGAAGCCGGGCTATCTGGCTTCGCTAAAAACCATGAGCGCCGCTGGGGGCATGAAAAAGAAGCGCGGAGAGGGTGTTACTCGTCCGGGGCCAATTTATCCGTTGCTGGCGCTAGCGTTGGGTGATGTGACCGAGGACGCATTGTAAGTCTGGTTTGAACGCGAGGCCAAAGCCAGTAAGCACCAAGCCGCCCGCGCATTGATGATGTTCCGGGGCTTTCTGCGCTGGTGTGCCGCCCGTCCTGAATATCGCAAGCTGATAAACCGCGATGCTGGCAAAGCCCCTGCCATTCTTGAAAACCTGCCAAGCAACACGCGCCGCACGGATGCTATCGAGGCCGCGCAATTGTCCGGCTGGTGGCAAGGTGTAGAGCAATTGAACAACCGCACTGCAAGCGCATATCTCAAGGCTTTATTACTGACTGGTGCGCGTAAAGAAGAACTGGCCGGGTTGACATGGGCGAATGTTGATTTTCAGTGGCGCAAGCTGACCATTGCCGACAAGGTGGAGCAAACCCGCACCATTCCACTTACGCCATACATGGCGCAGTTATTGGCAGCCCTCAAACGGGAAAACACATTTGTATTTGCCAGCCCCAGCAAAGCAGGCAGCATAAGTGATGCTCGTTCAAGCCATACCAAGGCATTAAAAAGCGCCGCAATTGATAGCCTGACAATACATGGTTTGCGACGTTCGTTTTCTTTGCTGGGTGAAGCTGCTGGGGCGCCTGCCGGGGCTATTGCCCAAGTGATGGGACACAAACCCAGCGCCACGGCTGAGGGCTACAGGCCGCGAAGTGTTGACGCATTGCGCCCCTACCTTGAAAAGATTGAAGCACACATTCTGGAGCAGGCCGGGGTGACGTTTGATGCCAAGGCAGAACCCGGCAAATTGCGGGCTGTAGGAACTTGATATTACGTAACTACAAATAAACTCTTCTTAGTCTAATAAACGCAACTACAATAAATAAGAATGAAGTTGACATTTGACCCGCACAAAGACGGCATAAACCTAGACAAACATGGCCTATCGCTGGCGATGGCTAATGAGCTTGAATGGGACACGCTGCGATGCAAAGCGGATACACGCCGAGAGTACGGTGAGCCCCGCCAGATTGGCTATGCCCTTGCTGGTGACCGTCTGTATTGCGTGGTGTTTGTTGACCGCCCTGCTGACGCACCCACAGAGCGGCGCGTTATCAGTTTGAGAAAAGCCAA
>JANMIH010000283.1:0-2889 GCA_031375685.1 Polaromonas sp.
CTGGCTTGTAGTCTAGCTTGCAGGCCGTTTATGGCCTGTCAACTGCCGGAAATAGGATAAAACAGTGCCCTCTAGCGGCGCTTGCACAAATTGATTGCAATATATGAAAGATCCAACCATAATGCAATCATGAACAGCAAGCATAAGAAGATGCTTTCCATCGTGTTTGCCAAGCCCATCACCGCGTCTTTGGATTGGGCGCATATTGAGACGCTGTTCACCGCGCTTGGGGCGCAGACGATTGAGGTCAACGGCTCGCGGGTGCGATTCATTTTGAACAACGTGGTCGGCACCTTTCACAGGCCGCACCCCGCCAAAGAGGCCAAACCCTACCAAGTGCTTGATGCGCGGCGGTTTTTAGAGCAAGCGGGCATCAAGCCTTGATGGCCAGGCTAACTGCACTGAGATAAATTGAAAGATCAACCACCATGAACACCATGCAATTCAAAGGCTACGCAGCCCAAATCAATTACAGCGATGACGACGCCTGCTTTATTGGCCATATCGCCGGCATCACCGACGTTGTGGGTTTTCATGCAGACAATGTGACCGAGCTTCGGCAGGCTTTTGAAGAGGCCGTGACCGACTACCTGGCCACGTGTGAGAAAGCAGGGCGTAACCCGCAAAAACCTGCCAGCGGCAAACTGATGTTGCGCGTACCGCCTGAAGTACATGGCGCAGCGCTGGTGGCTGCCCAGGTTAAAGGGCAGAGTTTGAACCAATGGGCTAGCAATGCACTGCGCGAGGCGGCACACGCCTGAGTGTTAAGTCGCTATTATTTCAGGAGCTACTCGCGCCCGTATTCATTGGGCTGGAGTCGAATTTGACTGCCAAAAATGGCTCAAAACCGGCCAAAAATGCTTATTTCGGCGCGGTTTCCATAAAACTGGGCCGCAGCGCCAGTTTGTCTTGCAGTTTGGCCAGGTTGGGGTAGCTGGTCCGCCAGGCCACCTCGGGGAAGCGAAAGTCCAGATACCCCAGCGCACAACCGACCGCCACATCGGACAGGCTGAAAAGCACGCCGCTGCAATACGGTTTGTCGGCCAGGCCAATGCTCATGGCCTCCAGTACCGCGTTGATTTTGCCCATCTGGCGGTCTATCCAGGCCTGGCTGCGCTGGGCCTTGGTGCGACCCTTGAAAATGACTTCCATGCGGGCGGCAAGCGCCGCATCCATCAGGCCATCGGCCAGCGCTTCCCAGGTTTTGACTTCAGCCCGCTCGCGGCCCTGCGCCGGAATCAGCTTGCCGACCGGCGACAGCGTGTCCAGGTATTCAACGATCACGCGCGAGTCAAACACCGCTTCGCCGCCTTCCATCACCAGGCAAGGCACTTTGCCCAGCGGGTTGGACTGGGTGATGGTCGTTTCAGCAGCCCACACATCTTCAATCACATACTGGTAATCGAGCTTTTTTTCAGCCATCACGACACGGACTTTGCGGGCGTAGGGGCTGGCGGGCGAACCGATAAGTTTCATAAATCTCTTTGAGCGCTGTAAGACTGGAAAGGTGCATTCTATCGAGTTACGCACCTACAATTCAGGCATGAGTTCCTCTGCTACAACACCCGCACCGCTGTCCCCTGTCAACGCTTTGTCGCCATTGGATGGCCGTTATGCCTCGAAACTGGCCAATTTGCGCCCCCTGATGAGCGAGCAGGGCTACATGCACCGTCGGGTACAGGTCGAGATAGCCTGGTTTATTGCGCTGTCTGATGCAGGTTTTGCAGAATTCAAGCCGCTCAGCCCCGGAGCGCGCACTTACTTGCTGGGGCTGGTTAAAAACTTTTCTGAGGCCGATGCCATCGCCATCAAAGAGATTGAAAAAACCACCAACCACGACGTGAAGGCGGTGGAGTACTGGATCAAGTCCAAATTTGAAGCCCGGCCCGAGTTGCTGTCAGTCAGTGAATTTGTGCACTTTGCCTGCACCAGCGAAGACATCAACAACACCAGCCATGCGCTGCAGCTCAAGGGCAGCCGTGAGCTGGTCTTGCTGCCCGCGCTGGACAAAGTGATTGCCAAGATGCGCGAGATGGCGCACGCCTTTGCCGACCAGCCGATGCTCAGCCGCACCCACGGCCAAACCGCCAGTCCGACCACAGTAGGCAAAGAAATCGCCAACGTGGTGGTGCGCTTGGTCAGCGCCCGGGCCAAAATCGCCGCCGTGCCGCTGATGGCCAAAATGAACGGGGCCGTCGGTAACTACAACGCGCATCTGGCGGCCTGGCCCGAACACGATTGGGAAGCCTTCAGCCGCAAGGTGATTGAAACGCCAGAGCCGCTGGGGTTAGGGCTCACTTTTCAGCCGTACAGCATTCAGATTGAGCCGCACGACTACATGGCCGAGCTGTTTGATGCGATAGCGCGTACCAATACGATCCTGATTGACTGGTCACGCGATGTGTGGGGCTATGTCAGCGTCGGCTACTTCAAGCAGCGTTTGAAGGCCGGTGAGATTGGCTCATCAACGATGCCGCACAAGGTCAACCCGATTGATTTTGAAAACGCCGAGGGCAACCTGGGTCTGGCCAATGCGCTGCTCAAACACTTGTCTGAAAAGTTGCCAATTTCCAGATGGCAACGCGATTTGACCGACTCCACCGTGCTGCGCAACATGGGCGTGGCGGTTGGTTATGCCGTGCTGGCATACAACTCGCTGAGTGTGGGCTTGGGCAAGCTGGAGCTGAATGCCGATGCGCTGGACGATGACTTGAACACCTCCTGGGAAGTGCTGGCCGAGCCGATTCAAACCGTGATGCGCCGCTACGGTGTGCAGGGCGCGTATGAAAAGCTCAAGGAAGTCACACGCGGTAAAACCGTGCTGGCAGCGGACCTGTACACGCTGATCGCATCGCTGGGTTTCAGGAACGGCAAGCTGTGGAGCGTGGT